>NZ_JBHVFU010000016.1:0-28015 GCF_042801455.1 Streptomyces sp. NPDC057565
CCTCTGGTGTGCCAGTTGTCCTGCCAAGGGCATGGCTGGTTGGCTACGTTCGGAAAGGATAACCGCTGAAAGCATCTAAGCGGGAAGCCTGCTTCAAGATGAGTATTCCCACCCCCTTGAGGGGTTAAGGCTCCCAGTAGACGACTGGGTTGATAGGCCAGATGTGGAAGCCCGGTAACGGGTGGAGCTGACTGGTACTAATAGGCCGAGGGCTTGTCCTCAGTTGCTCGCGTCCACTGTGTTAGTTCTGAAATAACGAACGGCCGTGTTGTTGCCCGGTGTTGGTTAATTTCATAGTGTTTCGGTGGTCATTGCGTTAGGGAAACGCCCGGTTACATTCCGAACCCGGAAGCTAAGCCTTTCAGCGCCGATGGTACTGCAGGGGGGACCCTGTGGGAGAGTAGGACGCCGCCGAACAATTATTCCGGGAAAGCCCCGTGCCCTTGTGGCACGGGGCTTTTCTGCGTTCACGGACAGGTGACAACCACGCACGGCTCCTCATGGTGAGTGCGTGGCGTGGTTGGCATGGGATTGTTGGATCAGAGTCGGCCGGCTCCCTTGAGGGCCAGGTAGGCATCGGCGAGAGCCGGGGCCAGATGGTCCGGGGTGGCATCGACGACCACGACGCCATGGCGCTGGAGCTGCTCTGCAGTGCGCTGCCGCTGAGCTTTGGCCTGGGCCGCCGCTGCCGCCTCGTAGACCGCGTCCACCGTGCCCCGGGCTTCGGCCATCTGCTCGATGTGCGGGTCGGCCACGGCAGCCACCAGCACCGTGTGGCGCTGAGTCAGTCGAGGGAGGACGGGGAGCAGGCCCTCCTCGATGGGAGCCGCGTCCAGGCTGGTGAGGAGCACGATCAGAGAACGACGAGGGGCGCCGACCAGGGCGGCGGCGCTGAGGCCTCGGGCGTCCGTTTCCACGAGCTCAGGTTCGAGTGGTGCCATTGCAGTGACCATGGCCGACAGGACTTCACCCGCAGCGCGTCCCTGAACCTGGGCACGGATGCGGCGGTCATACGCGAGCAGGTCCACACGGTCGCCCGCGCGTGTGGCGAGAGCGGTGAGGAGCAGCGTCGCGTCCATTGCAGCGTCGAGGCGGGGCACATCACCGACTCGGCCCGCGGAGGTGCGGCCGGTATCAAGGACGATGAGGATGTGGCGGTCCCGCTCGGGGCGCCACGTACGGACTGCGACGGCCGATTGCCGTGCCGTTGCCCGCCAGTCGATGGAACGGGTGTCGTCGCCGGGGACATAGGCGCGGAGGCTGTCGAACTCCGTGCCTTCGCCGCGGGTGAGGACGCTGGTGCGTCCGTCCAGTTCACGGAGCCTGGCGAGGCGGGACGGCAAGTGCTTGCGGCTGGTGAACGGCGGCAGTACGCGCACCGTCCACGGAACTTGATGACTTCCCTGCCGGGCTGCCAGGCCCAGTGGTCCGTACGAGCGTACGGTGATGCGTTCGGCTCGGCGGTCGCCGCGGCGAGTCGGACGCAGGCGCGTGATGAGGCGGCGACGTTCACCTGCCGGGATGTCCAGCCTGTGGCGGGACGCCGCCTGTTCCGTACCTGTGAGCCAGCTGCTGGGCGGCCACGCATCGCGGAGATGCGCGCGCAGGCGCCGACGCGACGCGTTGGTTACGGTCAGTTGCACTTCTGCGCCATCGCCGAGTCGAACGGTTGTGTCACCGGATCGGGTGAACTGGAGCGTTCGCACTGGCGCGGCCAGGGCGTAGTCGCACAGAATTGCTAGAGAGAGCGGGGCATTGACCGCGAGCATGCCCGTCCAGCTCGGGGCAAGGATGCCTACAGGGAGTGACCCCAAGGCGGCGAGCAGCGCTGTTCGTCCGGTGAGGGCCACGGTCACTGCCTCATCGGGGTACGGGGACGTGAGCGAGGACTGCGGTGATGACGGAGTCAGGGGTGACTCCTTCCATCTCCGCCTCGGGGCGCAGGTGGATGCGATGGCGGAGCGTGGGGAGTGCCAGGGCTTTCACGTCGTCCGGAATGACGTAGTCACGGCCGGTCAGCCAGGCCCAGGCGCGGGCCGTGGAGAGCAAGGCGGTAGCACCTCGGGGGGAGACCCCGAGGGAGAGCGAGGGGGATTCACGCGTGGCACGACAGATATCGACGACATAGCCGGCGATCTCGGGGGAGACCGTGGTCTTGGCGACCGCGGCCCGGGCGGATTCCAGGTCGGCGGGACCTGCGACGGGGCGGACACCTGCTGAGACCAGGTCGCGAGGGTTGAAGCCGTCGGCATGGCGGGTCAGGACATTGATCTCCTCGTCACGGGACGGCAGCGGCACCGTCAGCTTGAGGAGGAAGCGATCCAGCTGGGCCTCGGGGAGGGGGTACGTGCCCTCGTACTCGACGGGATTTTGAGTGGCCGCAACCAGAAAGGGCTCCGGCAGGAGGCGAGGGGTTCCGTCGACGGTGACCTGGCGCTCCTCCATCGCTTCCAGGAGCGATGACTGCGTCTTGGGGGGAGTGCGGTTGATCTCGTCGGCCAGGAGGAGGTTGGTGAAGACCGGACCGGGCTGAAAGGAGAACTCAGCTGTACGGGCGTCGTAGACCAGAGAGCCGGTCACGTCGCTCGGCATCAGGTCGGGGGTGAACTGGACGCGCTTGGTATCGAGCTCGAGTGAGGCGGCGAGGGCGCGGACCAGGAGGGTCTTGGCCACACCGGGAACGCCTTCGAGGAGGACATGGCCTCGGCAGAGCAGCGCGACGACGAGGCCGGTGACGGCGGGGTCCTGGCCGACCACGGCCTTGGCGATCTCGGAGCGCAGGGCTTCCAGGGATGCGCGGGCTGCGTCGTCCTTCCCGACGGTCTCGGCGGCGGGCACTGGGGGCGGGGCGCTCATGAAGTGCGTACCTCTCTTTCGAGGGTGTCGAGTTGGTCTGCCAGACGGACAAGGGCGGCGTCATCGGCCGGAGCCGTGCCGAACAGCACGGTGTCGAGACCGCCTTCGATGGTGCTGAGGCGTGCGGAGACGGCGGGGAGGAGCACCGCGGGGGAGTGAGCATTGCGTGGCGACACCCCGAGGAGCGGGGCGATACGGGTGCGAGTGGCGGAGCGCAATGAGGAGGCGGCCCGGTCGCGGGCGTTCGCCTTGCGGTAGAGGCGGGCGCGGCCTTCGGTGGATTCGGAGGCGCGAATGGCCACGGGCAGCCGTTCGGTGACCAGAGGGCCCAGACGACGGGCGCGCCAGATGGCGGCGAGTACGGCGGCGACTGCGAGTTGCAGGGTTCCCCACAGCCAGGCCGACGGGATCAGGTCGGCGAAGCTGCGGTCGTTGTCAGCGCCTTCACCGCCTGTGCTGTCGTCACTGTCTCCGCCGTTCCCGGTGGCGGAGGGATCAGCGAGCGAGGGGAGGTACCAGACCAGATGTGGGCGGGAGCCGAGGAGTTGCAGGGCCAGGGAGGCGTTGCCCTGGCTGTCGAGACGGCTGTTGTAGAGGAAGTCCGCGGAGCCGAGAAGTGCGGTGTCGCCGGAGGCCTGCTCCTGGACCACGAGCAGGGTGGGGAGACCCCCGCTGGGGTAGCAGGCGAGGGTTTCGAGGCCGTCCGCGGTGTAGCGGAAGCCGCCTGTGTCGGCGTTGCCCGCGCTGTGGGCTGCGGGCAGCAGGCACTGCGGTGCACGGGGGGCAACCGGTCCGGTGGACGTCGTGCGGACCCCGGGGGCCAGTGTGTCCACGGACGGGGGACCTGCCGCGAGGAGGACGGTGCGGCCGGCCGAGGCGGCGGTCGCGGCGCGGAGTTCGCGCTGCTGGCCCGGTGTCAGCAGATCGGGGGCGGTGACGAGCAGGGTGGTGTCCGGGCCGACCGCGGTGGTGGCCTCCTCGAGTGTGGTGGCCACCCGTATCGAGACGCCGCGGTCCTTGAGGAGTTCGGCGACGGCCCGGCTTCCGTGCTGGTCGGCGGAGCGGGGGTCGAGTCGGCCGTGCTGGGCACCGGAGTGTGCGACGGCCAGGACGATTCCGGCTGCTATGAGCAGGAGAAGAGCGAGCACCAGACCGCGGGTGCGGGTCCAGACCTGGCGCGAGGTGGGGGAGACCGAGGTAGGGGGCGCGGTGGAGGCGGCAGTGGGCGCGGTCATTCGGCCGCTCCCCGGGCCGGGGCCGTCAGCAGGGGCTTGGCGTTCTCGAGGTCGAGGTCGAGGTCCCGCACCGTCAGATACGCGTGCCGGTCGGCGTTCCGGCCGCCGTACGTGATGGCGTCGAACTCCCGGGCGGCGGCGCGAAGGGGCAGCGCGTGCGCCGGCAGCGAGTGGCCAGCCTCGGCGGCGGCCTCGTCGGCGGTGCGGCCGGGGCGGGTGTCGAGCAGGGCGCGTTCCTCCAGCGAACGGACGATGGCGCGCATGCGTTCCTGGACGGCCTCGCCCCAGCGGTGGGCGGCAGCGTGTGCCTCGGCGGCGGTCCGGTGTTCGGCGGCGCTGCGGGGACTGTCGTCGAACAGGGCGTCGGTGGGGCGGGCGGTGCGTTGCGGGGTGCCCAGCCGCCACCAGAGGGCGGCGGCCAGGCCGACGACGACCAGTACGAGGACGATCAGCCCGAGCGGTCCGCCGGGTGCGGTGTCCGAGGCTGCGGAGAAGAGATCGCCGAGCCACTCCCAGAGGCGGTCGAGACCGCGCTGGAGGAGGTTCGGGTCGTTCTCGTGGTACATCGGTTTGGACAGCTCGTGCCTCGCCGCCTCGCGCGCGGGCACGCGTGGAGTGTCCACCGGTATGTCGCTGCCCGCGTGGATCAGCAGTCGTGCTCTTGTCGCGCCCCCCGCCCCCGACACGGCATCAGCTCCTGGTGTCGTAGCCGGGCAGGCCTGCGGCCCGCGCAAGTTCGAGGTCCAGTGCCTCACGACGGATGCGCTGGTCCACGTAGAGCAGGGCCATCACACCGGCGGAGAGCGGGTAGGTGATCGTCGAGATGATCACCTCGCCGATACCGGAGATGATCAGGAACGGCCAGCCGAAGTCGGTGGGCTGACCGGTGAGGAACGCCCCCATCCCGTGGCCGTCCATGATGATCGCGATGAGGCCGAACGGGATTGCGATGATCAGGGTCACGATGAGCGTCAGCAGCCAGGTGAGGAGCAGGATGCCGAACGTCCGCCACCAGGCGCCCCGCACCAGCTTCGCGGAGCGGCGCATCGAGGCGGTGATCGACTGCCGCTCCAGCATCAGCGCCGGCGAGGCGAGGCAGAAGCGGACCATCAGCCAGACGATGACCGCGGTGGCGGCCAGAAATCCGAGGAGGGCGAGAGCGACGCCCGCGGCGGAGCCGATCAGCACGCCGGGGAGCACACCCACCGCCATGATGGCGGCGGTCATCAGGGTCAGGACCAGGGTCAGGCCGAGCAGCTGAAGGAGACGGGGCCGGGCCTCGGCCCACGCTTCGGACAGCGTGACGGAGCGGCCCACCACCGACCGGCTGATCACGACAGTGAGCATGGAGGTGGTGAAGAGCGTCGCGATCAGGGTGACGAGCGTCGACGGCGCGCTGTAGATCAGGCTCGACTGCATGGAGTCGGCGGCCTGGCGGAGTGCCTCCGTGCCGGTCGCGTTCGGGTCGACCGAGGCGGGTTCCGGCAGCAGATAGCGCTGCACGAGGATGATCGCGACCTGGGCGATGACAGAGACGGTGAGGGTGATGCCGAGAACCGTGCGCCAGTGGGCGCGCATCGTGGACACCGCACCGTCGAGGATCTCTCCGACGCCGAGCGGGCGGAGCGGGATGACACCGGGCTTTGCGGCAGCGGGCGGCTGACCCCAGCCGACTGTCTGCGGCCTGCCGCCCCAGCCGGGGGCGGGTGGCGGTGCGCCGGGGCCGTTGCCGGTGCTCGGTGGGGACCACTGCCCTGCCGGCGGCTGCATGGAAGACCATTTTTCCGCAGGGCCGCTGCCGTCGATGGGCTCGGAAGGCCGGGGGACGCCCGCCTCCTGGCCGTCGGAGGGGGCGGATCCGGGCGAGGCCCAGCCCGGAGTGTCGTTCATTCTCGCTCCTTCACGGTCCTGTCCGCTCATCGGGGCGGCAGGTTGGCAGCCATCGTGCCACGCGTCGCTCCGGTACGGGCCGGGTGCTCCATCACCGACTTACCTTCATTTGTGGGCGGCTCACCGTGCAGACTGGGCGGATGGCTGATCAGGACGCGCAATCGCCGGTGGGCATCGAGCCCCCCGCGCTTCCCTCCATCCGCTGGGCCGGGCTCCCGGAAGGCCCTGCAGTGGTGCTTCTCGACCAGACGCGGTTGCCCGCCGAGGAGGTCGAGCTGCTGTGTACGGATGTGCCGGCGCTGGTGCGGGCCATTCAGACGCTGGCCGTGCGCGGGGCGCCGTTGCTGGGCATTGCGGGGGCCTACGGGGTCGCTCTGGCCGCGATCCGGGGCGACGACATGGCAGAGGCTTCGGGGCTGCTGGAGCGGGCGCGGCCCACCGCGGTGAACCTCGGGTACGGGGTGCGGCGCGCGGCGGGGGCGTACTGGGCGGCGCTGGACAGGGGCGAGGGCGCGCAGCGGGCGGCCGCGGTGACCTTGGCGGAGGCCGAGGCGCTGCACCGGGAGGATGCCGAGGCCAGTCGGCGCATGGCGCGGTACGGGCTCGCGCTCCTCGAAGAGCTGCTGCCCGGCGGTGGGCATCAGCTTCTGACCCACTGCAATTCGGGGGCGCTCGTCTCGGGCGGTGAGGGCACGGCCTTTGCTGTGGCGCTCGAGGCGCACCGGGCCGGACAACTGCGACGGCTCTGGGTGGACGAGACGCGGCCGCTGCTTCAGGGGGCCCGGCTGACCGCGTACGAGGCGGCGCGCAACGGGATGGCGTACAGCCTGCTGACGGACAATGCCGCGGGTTCGCTGTTCGCCGCGGGGGAGGTGGATGCCGTGCTCATCGGGGCCGATCGCATTGCTGCGGACGGGTCCGTGGCCAACAAGGTCGGGAGTTACCCGCTGGCGGTGCTTGCCCAGTACCACCACGTGCCGTTCATTGTGGTGGCGCCGACCACGACCGTGGATCTGCAGACCCCGGACGGGGCATCGATCGTCGTGGAGCAGCGCCCCGGACAGGAAGTGACAGAGCTCACATCGTCTCGGATCGGGGTGGGTGGGGAAGAGGGCGGAGTGCCTGTCGCACCGCTGGGAACCCAGGCGTACAACCCCGCATTCGACATCACGCCGCCGGAACTGATCACGGCGATCGTCACGGAGGAGGGTGCAGTTTCCCCGGTCACGGGGGTCGGGCTGGCAGAGCTGTGTGCCAGATCATCGCAGGTAACGATTAGCTAATGGGATGATGTCGATTATGAAGGGACGCGTCCTTGTCGTCGACGACGACACCGCACTGGCCGAGATGCTCGGGATTGTGCTGCGTGGTGAAGGGTTCGAGCCGTCGTTCGTAGCGGACGGCGACAAGGCACTTGCCGCATTTCGAGAGGCCAAGCCGGACCTGGTCCTGCTCGATCTCATGCTGCCCGGACGGGACGGCATCGAGGTCTGCAGGCTGATCAGGGCCGAGTCGGGTGTGCCGATTGTCATGCTCACCGCCAAGAGCGACACCGTCGATGTGGTGGTGGGCCTGGAGTCAGGGGCCGACGACTACATCGTCAAGCCGTTCAAACCTAAGGAGTTGGTTGCCCGGATCAGGGCACGTCTGCGCAGGTCCGAAGAGCCGGCACCGGAACAGCTGACCATCGGGGACCTGGTCATCGATGTGGCCGGTCACTCGGTGAAGCGGGACGGGCAGTCGATCGCCCTGACCCCGCTGGAGTTCGACCTGCTGGTCGCGCTCGCCCGCAAGCCGTGGCAGGTCTTCACCCGTGAGGTGCTGCTCGAGCAGGTGTGGGGATACCGCCACGCCGCCGACACCCGGCTGGTGAATGTGCATGTCCAGCGGCTGCGTTCCAAGGTCGAGAAGGACCCGGAGCGGCCGGAGATCGTGGTGACCGTCCGAGGCGTCGGTTACAAGGCCGGACCGAGCTGACATGTCCCTGGGTAGCGCTGCCCCGAAGCCCGGGGAGCCGGGAGTCCGTACGGGGCGGGCTACCGGTTCCGGACACAGGGCGTCCGCGTTCGGGCGCCTTCTGCAGGGCGGCCGGTTGTTCCACGACCGGGCGCCCGGCGGTCCTGTGCCGCGACTGCTGATGCGCTGGGTGCGGCGTCCGCTGCTGCCCGCCGTCCGGCTGTGGCGGCGCAACCTGCAGCTGCGGGTCGTCGCGGGCACGCTGCTCATGTCTCTCGGTGTCGTGTTGCTGCTCGGCCTGGTCGTGATCGGGCAGGTCCGCAACGGCCTGCTCGACGCGAAGGGCAAGGCTGCCCAGACGCAGGCCGCCGGCGGTTTCGCGGCGGCCCAGGACAAGGCGAATGCTCCGCTCACCCCCGGTGGGCAGGGCGGTGACCCCGGGGACGGCACGACCGCCAACAACTCGTGGCGGACGGAGCTCGTCGACCAGCTCGCCAGCGGCGGCAAGAACGCCTTCAACGTGGTGGCGCTCAGCGCCGACGAGGGTACCCGTGCGCCGCGCGGCTCGGGCAGTGTCGAAGCGGCGAGCATTCCGCAGAGCCTGCGGGAGGCGGTGGACAAGGGGCCCGGCGCGTTCCAGACGTACTCCCTGATCCGGTACGCGAACGGGCAGGAGTCGCAGCCCGGGCTCGTCGTCGGCAAGCGTCTCTACGACATCGACCACAATCCGTATCAGCTCTACTACCTCTTCCCGCTGACGCAGGAGGAGAAGTCCCTGACCCTGGTCAAGACCACGCTGGCGACCGCAGGACTGTTCGTGGTCGTGCTGCTCGGTGCCATCGCCTGGTTCGTGGTGCGGCAGGTCGTCACCCCCGTGCGAATGGCTGCGGGGATCGCGGAGCGGCTCTCCGCGGGCAGGCTCCAGGAGCGCATGAAAGTCACCGGCGAGGACGACATCGCCCGGCTCGGTGAAGCCTTCAACAAGATGGCCCAGAACCTGCAGCTGAAGATCCAGCAGCTGGAGGAACTCTCCCGGATGCAGCGACGCTTCGTCTCGGACGTCTCGCACGAGCTGCGGACACCGCTCACGACCGTACGGATGGCCGCCGATGTCATCCACGAGGCACGCGTCGACTTCGATCCCGTGACCGCGCGCTCCGCGGAACTGCTCGGCGATCAGCTCGACCGGTTCGAGTCGCTGCTCTCCGATCTGTTGGAGATCAGCCGGTTCGATGCGGGTGCAGCGGCGCTGGAGGCCGAACCGATCGACCTGCGACAGGTCGTGCGGCGCGTGATCGGCGGCGCCGAGCCGCTCGCCGAGCGCAAGGGCACGCGGATCCGGGTGGTCGGCGACGAGCAGCCGGTGATCGCGGAGGCCGATGCGCGGCGGGTCGAGCGCGTGCTGCGCAATCTTGTCGTCAACGCCGTCGAGCACGGTGAGGGCCGGGACGTCGTGGTGCGGATGGGGGTGGCCGGAGGTGCGGTCGCCGTTGCCGTCCGGGACTACGGCGTGGGACTCAAGCCCGGCGAGGCGACCCGTGTCTTCAACCGGTTCTGGCGCGCCGACCCGGCGCGGGCACGGACGACCGGCGGTACCGGTCTCGGACTGTCGATCGCCGTCGAGGACGCCCGGCTGCACGGCGGCTGGCTGCAGGCGTGGGGCGAGCCGGGCGGCGGTTCGCAGTTCCGGCTGACGCTGCCGCGTACGGCGGACGAGCCGCTGCGCGGTTCCCCGATACCGCTGGAGCCCGAGGACTCGCGACGCAACCGGGAGAACCGGGAGCGGCCCACGGATGTCGGTACGACCGGGAGTGAGCACCGGCTCACGGTGCCGACCCAGCAGGGCAGCCCGGACCGTTCGCCGCTGCCCGTACCCGCGCGCGCCCCCGCGGTTCCCCGGACGGCGCCGGCGTCGGTGAATCCGGCCGCCCTGCCGGGCAACGGCGCCCGTGTGGTCGCCCGCCCCGCCGAGGACCGGCCGGGCGACACCATCGACTCTGCTGCGCAGGACCCGGAGCGGGAGGACACGACTCGTGGGCGGTGACCGTCATGAGGGCGGCCGTGGACATGCGGTGGGGATGGTCGCTCTGCTGGGATGCGGCGTCGTGCTGCTTTCCGCGTGCGGCTCGATGCCCGTCACCGGGGACATCAAGGCGGTCGATGCCTCGCAGCCCGGTGACTCCCAGGTACAGGTGTACGCGGTGGCGCCCCGCGAGAACGCCACTCCGGATGAGGTGGTCGACGGCTTCCTGGAGTCCATGACCAGTGACGACCCCGGCTTCCGGACGACCCGGAAGTACCTGACGAAGGAGGCGTCGCGCACCTGGAAGCCGAGCGCGTTCACCACGGTGCTCTCCAAGGCGCCGAACCACCGGAGCGATCGCCCGGTCCGCGACAGCGACCACAGCAGTACGGAGCTCACCTACACGCTGACCGGCGAGAAGGTGGCGACGGTCGACGCGCAGAGCGCCTACCAGCCCGTCGCGCCCACGGGCTTCAACCGGAGCCTGCACCTGGTGCGGCAGAACGGCAGCAAGGAGTGGCGCATCGACCTCGTGCCGGATGGTCTGATGCTCGGTCAGTCCGACTTCAAGCGGCTCTACCGCTCCGTCAACAAGTATTACTTCGCCACCGGGCCGGCGGCAGGTCAGCCGACGCTGGTCGCCGACCCCGTCTATGTGCGCAACCGGACGGATCCGATCACGGGGATGGACACCGTGACACAGGCGGTGCGCAGTCTTGTCGAGGGACCGACCAACTGGCTGCGGCCGGTGGTCGATTCCCGCTTCCCCACCGGTACCGTCCTGCGCAAGGGCGTCACCGCGCTGGCGCCCGACGACCGCAACGTACTGAAGGTTCCGCTCAACAAGAAGGCGGACGGCGTCGGGCAGCGCTCCTGCCGCATGATGGCCTCTCAGGTGCTGTACACCGTGCGCGATCTGACGTCCGCCCGGGTCGAGCAGGTCGAGCTGCAGCGGTCCGACGGTTCGCCGCTCTGTGTCCTGGGTTCGGACCAGGCGGAGGAGTTCGCTCCGGACGGTTCCTCGGGCGGCCCCGACAGTCAGTACTTCGTCGATGCCAAGGGGCATGTCCAGCGCATCCCCGGGAGCAACAGGGGCAGCGGTGATCCGGAGCCGGTGGCCGGCCCCCTCGGTGACGGACCGGTACGGATGAGCACGGTCGGCGTGGCCCGCGACGAGCAGTTGGCGGCGGCGGTCTCGCAGAACAGCGCGTCTTTGTACGTCGCCTCCATCGCTTCGACGGGTGAGCTGCCCGTGCCCGCCGTGACCAGCGGGGCGAAGAAGCAGGAGGACCGGTTGTCGGCGCCCAGTTGGGACGGGCGGGGTGATCTCTGGGTGGCGGACCGGAACCCGGAGGATCCCCGGCTGCTGCGGCTGGCCGGTGGTACGGGCAATCCGTTGACCGTCACGGTGCCGGACCTGGGCGGCGCGCGGATCGAGGCGCTGCGGCTGTCGGCGGACGGTGTCCGGATCGCGTTGCTGCTGACCGAGGACGGCCACACCACGCTGAAGATCGGCCGGATCGAGCGCCAGGGGGATCCGGACACCGGGCAGGACGTCTCCGTCGTGGAGCTGCGGAAGGCCGCGCCGCAGCTGGAGGACGTGACCGCGATGTCCTGGTCGGGCCGGAGCCGCCTCGTGGTGGTCGGCAAGGAGCAGGGCGGCGTGCAGCAGGTGCGCTATGTCCAGGTGGACGGTTCGGCACCGGCGTCGGGTGTGCTGCCGGGGGCGAACCAGGTGTCGTCGGTCGCGGCGGCGGACGACGAGCAACTGCCACTGATGGCGGACACCGAGGACGACGGGATAGTGAAGCTGTCGCCGGGGGACAACTGGCAGACGGTGCTCAAGGAGGGCTCGTCGCTGGTCTATCCGGGCTGAGCCCAGGTCCGGGGAGCCCCCGGGCCTGGGGGGCCGGGTGCCCCTGATCGCGTGCGGGCGGGTGCTCCTCCCGTTCGGGGCGGCTGCGTTGTCCACAGGAGTGGCCGGGTTCGTGCTGCGGGCGCACAGTGGACTCATGCGGGGGTGGTGGCGGGAGATCGCCGGGCTGGTCCTGCCTGTGGCCTGCGGTGGCTGCGGCAGACCGCGGGTCGAGCTGTGCGAGGACTGCCGGGCGGCGCTTCGCGGCGCGGTGCCGCGACGGGTGAGACCTGCGCCGGAGCCGTCCGGACTGCCGGTGGTGCATGCCGCCGCGGCGTACGAGAACGCCGTACGGGCCACGCTCCTGGCCCACAAGGAGCGTGGCGTACTAGGACTGTCGCGGGAGCTCGGCAGTGCGCTGGCGGGCGCGGTAAGGGCCGGGACGGGGCAGGCGGGTGGTCGGCCGGGACCGCTGCTCCTCGTACCGGTGCCGTCGGCTCGGCGGGCGGTGGCGGCGCGGGGGCACGATCCGACGCGCAGGATCGCGCTGTCGGCCGCGGGCGAGCTGCGGCGCGGTGGCGTGCCGGCGCAGGTGGCATCCGTCCTGCGGCAACGGCGGCCGGTGGCCGATCAGTCGGGGCTCGGTGCCCGGCAGCGGCAGGAGAATCTGGCGGGCGCGCTGGAGGTGGTGGCCGGTGGTGAGCGGATGCTTGCGACCGAACGGGTGGTGCTCGTGGACGACCTTTTGACGACCGGCGCCTCGCTGGCCGAGGCGGCACGCGCGCTCGACGCGGCGGGCCTGCGCGAAGACAAGGGTTCCGGAATGCGGCAGGCGGCCGTTGTCGCAGCATCTCCGTCCGCCTTCGAAATAAACCGGAACTGTCGATGAACTTTCATCGTTGCAGGTAGTGAGTGGGTAAAGAGCCCTGAACGGAGGTACGTGCGGGTAGCGGGTGCCGAGATCCGGCCAGGCAGGCTATGTTCGGTTGTGAGGAATGGTGAATGCCGGACCTCGACGAATGCACCCCCAGGTTTCGGGCAGGTAACTCACCGGTAGCCCAGAAGCTGAAAAGTCGGTGGGATGGAGACCTCCCGGACGGGGGAGGAGGAGGTCGAAGCCACCGAGTCCGCGGCTCCGGCGATCACCGGAGCCTGGTGCAAAAGGGAGAAGCTCCGCCGCTGGGCGGAGCGATCCGGGAACGGAGTTCTGCGTGGACATCGTCGTCAAGGGCCGCAAGACCGAGGTGCCCGAGCGGTTCCGCAAGCACGTGGCCGAGAAGCTGAAGCTGGACAAGATCCAGAAGTTCGACGGCAAGGTGATCAGCCTCGACGTCGAGGTGTCCAAGGAGCCAAACCCCCGTCAGGCCGACCGTTCCGACCGGGTGGAGATCACGCTTCGCTCGAGGGGACCGGTCATTCGTGCGGAAGCGGCCGCAGCCGACCCCTACGCAGCGCTGGACCTGGCCACCGGCAAGCTGGAGGCGCGACTGCGCAAGCAGCACGACAAGCGCTACAGCCGCCGCGGCAACGGCCGGATTCCCGCTGCCGAAGTCGCCGAGACCGTGCCGGGTGCGGCGTCGTTCAACAGCGAGGGTGACCTCGCCGGCGGCGGCGAGGGAGAGTCCGTACCCACCACCAGGATCGGCTCGCTCGAGGTGCAGGGCGAAGGGCCGCTGGTGATGCGCGAGAAGACGCACGTCGCGGCACCGATGCTGCTCGATCAGGCGCTCTACGAGATGGAGCTGGTCGGGCACGACTTCTATCTGTTCGTCGATGCCGAGACGAAGGAACCCAGTGTCGTCTACCGGCGGCACGCCTATGACTACGGTGTCATTCATCTGAGGACCGACCCGCTGGCCGCTGACGAGGCGGGCGGCGCGGGCGGTGCGCTCGGCGGCTGACGCCCCGCATCGGTGGTGCCCCTGGGGGTGCAATCACGCCACCAGGGGCACCCGTGTGGGACCACAGGACCACCGCTCTGACGTCCAGGCATGGAATCATGACGTCCCAAGCCAATCGGTGCTCTGTGAACTGCCGTTGGCGGACAGTTTGTGAACTTCAGGCCGTGGCCTTCAGGGGGAGGAACGATGGCGGACACCTTCGGGCCCGTGCGCGATGCGAATGATGCCGACGACGCTGCCTGTGCCGATACCGGCGCGGACGTGGAGGGTTCCCGTAAGGAGCCGATCCGCGTCCTTGTCGTGGATGACCATGCGCTCTTCCGCAGAGGTCTGGAGATCGTCCTCGCCCAGGAGGAGGACATCCAGGTCGTCGGCGAGGCGGGTGACGGGGCGGAGGCCGTCGACAAGGCGGCCGACCTGCTGCCCGACATCGTGCTGATGGACGTGCGGATGCCCAAGCGCGGCGGCATCGAGGCGTGCACCTCCATCAAGGAGGTGGCCCCCAGCGCAAAGATCATCATGCTGACGATCAGTGACGAGGAGGCCGACCTCTACGACGCGATCAAGGCGGGTGCGACCGGCTATCTCCTCAAGGAGATCTCCACCGACGAGGTGGCCACGGCGATCCGTGCGGTCGCCGACGGACAGTCCCAGATCAGCCCCTCCATGGCGTCCAAACTGCTCACCGAATTCAAGTCGATGATCCAGCGGACCGATGAGCGCAGGCTGGTACCGGCGCCGCGGCTCACCGACCGGGAGCTCGAAGTCCTCAAACTGGTTGCCACGGGCATGAATAATCGCGATATCGCGAAGGAACTGTTCATTTCCGAGAACACCGTGAAGAACCACGTCCGCAACATTCTGGAGAAGCTGCAGCTGCACTCCAGGATGGAAGCAGTGGTCTATGCCATGCGGGAGAAGATCCTGGAGATCAGGTGAATCGGGTATGCCGGTACAGCCGGGTCAGCCGAGGACGCGGGCGACTTCCTGGCTGAGCGGCTCGCGCAGCTCCGGTGCGTCCACCCGTTCCACCCGGACCGCCGTGCAGCCGACCCAGGACGCCGCCTCCACAAGCGCCTCGGCCATCGGCGCCACGGCTTTCCTGCCTGCCAGGGACACCTGCCGGGCGACCAGAGTTGTGCCCTCGCGTGCCGGATCGACCCGGCCCTGGAGCTTTCCGCCCGCCAGCAGCGGCATCGCGAAATAGCCATGGACCCGCTTGGGCCTGGGGACGTACGCCTCCAGGCGGTGGGTGAAGCCGAAGATCCGCTCCGTCCGCGCCCGCTCCCAGATCAGTGAGTCGAACGGCGACAGCAGCGTCGTACGGTGCCGTCCGCGCGGCTCCGCGGCCAGCGCCGCAGGGTCGGCCCAGGCGGGCTTCGCCCAGCCCTCCACCGTCACCGGCACCAGCCCGGAGTCCGCCACCACCGCGTCGAACTGCTCGGCCTTCAGCCGGTGGTAGTCCGCGATGTCGGCACGGGTGCCGACCCCCAGGGACTGCCCGGCGAGTGCGACCAGCCGACGCAGACATTCCGTGTCGTCCAGATCGTCGTGCAGCACGGCGTCGGGCAGCGCACGCTCCGCGAGGTCGTACACCCGCTTCCAGCCGCGCCGCTCGGTGCAGACCACTTCGCCGTACATCAGAGCCCGCTCGACGGCGACCTTCGACGCCGACCAGTCCCACCACTCCCCGCCGTTCTTCGCCCCGCCCAGCTCCGTCGCCGTCAGCGGTCCCTCGGCGCGCAGCTGCTTGATCACCGTGTCGTACGCCCCGTCGGGCAGGTCGTGGTTCCACTGCGGGCGCGCGCGGTAGGAGCGGCGGCGGAACGCGAAGTGCGGCCACTCCTCGACCGGCAGGATGCACGCCGCATGCGACCAGTACTCGAAGGTACGGCCGCCCGACCAGTACGCGTCCTCGATCGTGCGCCGGCCGACGGCGCCCAGGCGCGCGTACGGAATCAGCTCGTGCGAACGGGCCAGCACCGAGATCGTGTCGAGCTGCACGGCGCCGAGGTGCCGCAGCACGCCCGGCACCCCGGCCCGGCGGTCCGGTGCCCCGAGGAAGCCCTGGGCGCGCAGGGCGATCCTGCGTGCCTGGTCGGCGGAGAGTTCGGCTGCGGGAGGCGGCACAGGCGTCATGGACCGAACCCTAGAGGGCCGCACTGACATTCGTTCACGGAGCAGTGGACCGGCCCGTGTGCCCGGAGGCGGGCGCGCCGGTGGGGGACTTCGCCGGCAGATACGGGTGGACGCCCGACAGGCCCAGGTCGGACGGGAGCAGTGCGCCGACCCAGGTGTCCCGCCGCACGCCCTTGTTCAGCAGCCCCGAGCGCTGATCGCCCTCCAGGCGGAAGCCCGCCCGCTGTGCCACGGCCCGCGAGGGCACATTGCCGACCTCGGCCCGCCACTCCAGCCGGTCCCCGCCGAGCGCGGTGAAGGTCCAGTGGGCGGCAGCCCGTACCGCCTCCGTCATATAGCCGAGACCGCGGTGCTCCTTCGCCGTCCAGAACCCCACCTCGTACGTGCCCGGCAGCGTGCGCCGGTTGATGCCGAGTGCACCGGTCATCGCCCCGCCGTCGCGCCGCACCACCGCGAAGTTGTACATGGAGTCGTCCTGCCAGCCGCCGGGGGACAGTTTCTCCGTGAAGAGTTCGGCATCGGCCCGGCTGTACGGCGAGGGGACGACCGTCCAGCGTTGGATGTCCGGGTCCTGGCAGGCGGCGTACACCTCGTCCGCGTCGCTCCGGCGAAACGGGCGCAGCAGCAGACGTTCGGTGGTGAGAGTGATCGGCTCCATGTACGGATTCTGGTGAGGTGCCGACGGTGATGCGACCAGTTTTCGCGCTTTCCGGCACCTTCCGAGTCCTCCATCCGTTGACTCGAAAGGGCACAGCGGGCTCAACGCGGCGGCAGCCCTCCCGGCGCGGCGGGGTCCTCGCTTACGATGGCCGTTGCGGTGGGGCCCACCTGCCGTGCCCGTGCCAGCGTCCATAACACGACCCAGTGCCAGGCCCGACCGGCAAGGAGACCAGCCTCAGTGTCCGTCTTCAACAAGCTCATGCGTGCAGGCGAAGGCAAGATCCTGCGCAAACTGCACCGCATCGCGGACCAGGTCAGCTCCATCGAAGAGGACTTCGTCAACCTCTCCGACGCCGAGCTGCGGGCGCTCACCGACGAGTACAAGGAACGGTACGCGGACGGCGAGAGCCTGGACGACCTGCTCCCCGAGGCATTCGCGACGGTCCGTGAGGCCGCCAAGCGAGTCCTCGGACAGCGCCACTACGACGTCCAGATGATGGGTGGCGCGGCGCTGCACCTCGGCTATGTGGCCGAGATGAAGACCGGTGAGGGCAAGACCCTCGTCGGCACCCTGCCCGCGTATCTCAACGCGCTCTCCGGCAAGGGCGTGCACCTGATCACGGTCAATGACTATCTGGCCGAGCGCGACTCCGAGATGATGGGCCGGGTCCACAAGTTCCTGGGCCTGACCGTCGGCTGCATCCTCGCGAACATGACGCCGGCCCAGCGACGCGAGCAGTACGCCTGCGACATCACGTACGGCACGAACAACGAGTTCGGCTTCGACTACCTCCGCGACAACATGGCGTGGTCCGCGGACGAGCTCGTCCAGCGCGGCCACAACTTCGCGGTGGTCGACGAGGTCGACTCGATCCTCGTCGACGAGGCCCGTACGCCGCTGATCATCTCCGGCCCGGCCGATCAGGCGACCAAGTGGTACGGCGACTTCGCCAAGCTGGTCACGCGCCTCACGAAGGGCGAGGCCGGCAATCCGCTCAAGGGCATCGAGGAGACCGGCGACTACGAGGTCGACGAGAAGAAGCGGACCGTCGCGATCCATGAGTCCGGTGTCGCGAAGGTCGAGGACTGGCTCGGCATCGACAACCTCTACGAGTCGGTGAACACCCCGCTCGTCGGATACCTCAACAACGCCATCAAGGCCAAGGAACTCTTCAAGAAGGACAAGGACTACGTCGTCATCGACGGCGAAGTCATGATCGTCGACGAGCACACCGGTCGTATTCTCGCCGGCCGCCGCTACAACGAGGGCATGCACCAGGCGATCGAGGCGAAGGAAGGGGTGGACATCAAGGACGAGAACCAGACCCTCGCCACGATCACCCTGCAGAACTTCTTCCGTCTCTACGGCAAGCTGTCCGGCATGACCGGTACGGCGATGACCGAGGCCGCCGAGTTCCACCAGATCTACAAGCTCGGCGTCGTGCCGATCCCGACGAACCGGCCGATGGTCCGAGCCGACCAGTCGGACCTGATCTACCGGACCGAGGTCGCGAAGTTCGCCGCGGTCGTCGACGACATCGCCGAGAAGCACGAGAAGGGCCAGCCGATCCTGGTCGGCACCACCTCGGTCGAGAAGTCCGAGTACCTCTCGCAGCAGCTCTCCAAGCGCGGTGTGCAGCACGAGGTCCTCAACGCCAAGCAGCACGACCGTGAGGCGACGATCGTTGCCCAGGCCGGCCGCAAGGGCGCGGTCACGGTCGCGACGAACATGGCCGGCCGCGGTACGGACATCAAGCTCGGCGGCAACCCCGACGACCTCGCCGAGGCGGAGCTGCGCCAGCGCGGTCTCGACCCCGTCGAGCACGTCGAGGAGTGGGCGGCCGCGCTGCCCGCCGCGCTGGAGAAGGCCGAGCAGGCCGTCAAGGCGGAGTTCGACGAGGTCAGGGAGCTCGGCGGGCTGTACGTCCTCGGTACGGAGCGGCACGAGTCGCGGCGTATCGACAACCAGCTGCGCGGTCGTTCCGGCCGTCAGGGCGACCCCGGTGAGTCCCGCTTCTACCTGTCGCTCGGCGACGACCTGATGCGGCTGTTCAAGGCGCAGATGGTCGAGCGCGTGATGTCGATGGCGAACGTGCCGGACGACGTGCCGATCGAGAACAAGATGGTGACGCGGGCGATCGCGTCGGCGCAGTCGCAGGTCGAGCAGCAGAACTTCGAGACGCGTAAGAACGTCCTGAAGTACGACGAGGTGCTCAACCGGCAGCGCGAGGTCATCTACGGCGAGCGCCGTCGTGTCCTGGAGGGCGAGGACCTGCAGGAGCAGATCCGCCACTTCATGGACGACACCATCGAGGACTACATCCGGCAGGAGACCGCAGAAGGCTTCTCCGAGGAGTGGGACCTCGACCGGCTGTGGGGCGCGTTCAAGCAGCTCTACCCGGTGAAGGTCACCGTCGAAGAGCTGGAGGACGCGGCCGGGGACCGGGCCGGGATCACCGCCGAGTTCATCGGGGAGTCCATCAAGGACGACATCCACGAGCAGTACGACGAGCGCGAGAAGCAGCTCGGCTCGGACATCATGCGTGAACTGGAGCGGCGCGTCGTCCTGTCCGTCCTGGACCGCAAGTGGCGTGAGCACCTCTACGAGATGGACTACCTCCAGGAGGGCATCGGCCTGCGGGCCATGGCGCAGAAGGACCCGCTGGTCGAGTACCAGCGCGAGGGCTTCGACATGTTCAACGCCATGATGGAGGGCATCAAGGAGGAGTCCGTCGGCTACCTGTTCAACCTGGAGGTCCAGGTCGAGCAGCAGGTCGAGGAGGTTCCGGTGCAGGATGCGGCCGAGCGGACCTCGCTGGCCAAGGAGGACGTCACGGTCCCGGCCGCGGCGCGTCCGGAGATCCGCGCCAAGGGGCTCGACGCTCCGCAGCGGCCGGACCGGCTCCACTTCTCCGCTCCCACGGTGGACGGGGAGGGCGGTGTCGTCGAGGGCGACTTCGCCAATGGTGACGGTGGGGCGGTGTCGGAGTCGGACGGGCTCACCCGCGCCGAGCGGCGCAAGGCGCAGAAGAGCGGGGGCGGGGGGCGGCGCCGCAAGAAGTAGGTGCGGCTGCGCCTGCGCCCCGTGGGCGTGGGACTGATTGGTACGGCGGCTGGGGCCGGACACCGAGGGGTGTCCGGCCCCAGCCGCGTGCGGGGGCGGGATGGGGTTCCGGGTTCGTCCGGCGGCTCTGTCCTCGGCGCCGGACGGGCTCGAAGGGGCTACTGGTGCAAGCCTGCCGCGGGGCCGGGGAGCGTCCTCGAACGCCGTAAGGGCCGCAAGAGACGGACGGGCTCAGGGATTGCCGCTGGGGTCGCGCTGTGCCGCGAGCGGTGGGTGCCGGAGTCTCGCCTCAGCTGCTGGACTTGGTGCCGCCCAGCTCCACCGCCGCACAGCGCCAGCGGAGGTCAGGGCCCTGTTCCAGGCGGAAGGCCATGGCGCGTACCTCTTCGCCCGCCGCGATGCTCGCGCACGCTTCCACCACTCCCGGTGCGGGCTGGGCGCCGTGGCAGCGGCGTACCACCGGGCGGGCGCCGCGGGCCCTGAGCGGGGTGGCCGGGGCCAGTTCGGCAAGCTGGTCGTAGGCCTCGCCGATCGTGTGGCCGAGCATCCAGTGGACCGGTCGCTGGCCGCTGAGAACCGCTAGGAGGCGTTCCGCGAACCAGTGGTGCGGGCGCATTCGCTGCGCTGTTCGGCGACGCTGCGCCGGTACGGCCTCGGGCCTGCGCTGGTCGTGACGTCCGGCGGGCCGGGTCCTGTTCACGCTCATCGTTCTTCGCCCCGTTGATTCGAGGCCCGGTCGTTTACCGGGCGGTAACTTCTGCTGGGGATCTTCTACGGCGGTGACGTACGCGGCCGCAAGCGCCGTTGGGCCGCCGGGCGCGGACCCGGAGATTCACCTATCCGGGTGATGGGCGCGGTGCCGCAAGGTGTGTGGGGGAGGCGTGAGGGGTGAATCGTGCGCGTGAGGTGGACGGACCGGAGGCCGTGCCCGTAACCCCGATGGGGGACGTCGCACGTATCCTGAGGGCGTCTCCGACTACGAAAGCGGCCAGCCATGCGCGTGTACGTCCCCCTGACCCTCTCCGGTCTCGCAGCGGCGCACCGGGCGGGCGAGGTCGGCCCCGGTCCGCTGACCGCGTACGCGGTGACTCCCGCACTCCGCGAGTGGTACGTCTCCGACGACATCGAGGAACTGGAGTACGCGGCGCTCAACCGAGCCGCGTCCGCCTCGCTGCGGATGATCGCCGGGGACCCGGATGCCGTGCGCAGGCGCGTGGTCGTCGCCGTCGACGTGCCGGACGGGGAAGCCGTCGCCGACCCCGACCACAGCCTCGATCCGTCGTCGCTCGGTGAGGTGAGGATCGCCTCCGCGGTGGCGCTGAGGAAGGCGGCCGCAGTGCACGTCGACGCGGACGACGCGGAGAAGGATGTAGCGGCCGCCGCCGCGGTGCTCGGCGCGGCGGACCTCGGGGACGACGACGCGCAGTTCACCGTGGACGGCGCCGAGGACCACGAGCTGCTCTGGTTCGGGGTGCAGGAGATTCCCAACCTGATCAGCTGACCGGTACCTGATCGGCTGACCCGTTGTCGTACCCGGCAGGTACTTTCTATTCATGGCGACGCACGGGAAGCACCGCACGCATCTGGTCTGGGACTGGAACGGCACACTGCTCGACGACAATGACGCGGTCGTCGGCGCGACGAATGCCGCGTTCGCCGAGGTGGGCCTGGAGCCGCTCACGCTGGAGCAGTACCGGGAGATGTACTGCATTCCGATCCCCCGCTTCTACGAGCGGCTGATGGGCCGGCTGCCCACCGAGGCCGAGTGGGAGCGAATGGACGGGATCTTCCACCGGTACTACACGGAGCAGCGGGTCGCCTGCGGGCTGACCGCCGGGGCCGCGGAGCTGCTGGCGCAGTGGCAGCTCGCCGGACGCAGCCAGTCGCTCCTGAGCATGTATGTCCACGAGCAGCTGGTGCCGGTGGTCCGGGGGTACGGGATCGAGCGGCACTTCACGCGTGTCGACGGCCGCACCGGGCCGTCCGGCGGCAGCAAGGCGCAGCACATGGAGCGGCACCTTGTCGCTCTGGACGGGATATCGCCCGAGCACACAGTGGTCATCGGCGACGCGGTGGACGACGCGCTGGCCGCGGCGCATGTCGGTGCGGGGGCGGTGCTCTATACCGGGGGGTCGCACAGCCGGGCCAGCCTGGAGGCGGCCGGCGTGCCGGTGGTGGACAGTCTGGGCGAGGCCGTGGAGCTTGCCGAGCAGATGACCCGCTGAGGGGTGCCCGAAGGGGTCCGGCGGGGTCCGACGGGAGGCTGAGGGGGTTCTTCGGCGACGTTTCGGCTCGGCGGGGCCTCGGCCCACCCGGGCTTCAGTTCGCCGGGGCCTTCGTGCGCAGGACCTTCAGGAACTCGCGCATCCAGGCCGAGTGGTCCGGCCAGGCGCGGGACGAGATCAGGGTGCCGTCCACCACTGCTTCATGGTCCTCGAAGGTGGCACCCGCCGCCTGCATGTCGAGTTCCAGTGCGGGGTAGGCCGTGACGCGGCGGCCGCTCAGTTCACCGATCGCCGCCGTCAGCAGAGGGCCGTGGCAGATCTGGGCGACCGGCCTGTCCGAGTCGAAGAAGGCCTTGAGGATCTTGCGGAGCTCGGGGTCGTTGCGCAGGTACTCGGGGGCGCGTCCGCCGGGGACGACCAGGGCGACGTAGTCTCCGGGGGCGACCTCGGAGAACGCCAGGTCGGCCGGCCAGGTGTAGCCGGGCTTCTCGGTGTACGTGTCGAAGCCGGGCTCGAAGTCGTGGACGACGAAGCGGAGCGTCTTGCGGGCGGGGGCCGCGATGTGGACGTCGTACCCCTCCTCGCGCAGCCGCTGGTACGGGTACAGGACTTCCAGGGACTCGGCGGCGTCGCCGGTGACGATCAGGACTTTCGGTGCCATGGTGCGGGCTCCCCTCGCGCGGACGTCTGCGTCAAGCGTGCATCTGCCCGTTGCGCGCTGTCCAGAGTGTCAAAGTTCGGGGCCTTCTTTTGTACACATACGGCTCATGACGGTTCCGGGTATGGGCGAGATAGCCTGGACCCCGTGATCAGCGCGATACGCCTCGGGGGCAGCGAAGCCCCCGGCCTGCGCCCGGAGTGCCACCGTGCCCGGGCGATCACTGATCCCCTCGTCCCGGACCCGCTGCCGAAAATGGCCAATATGGTCCCGGGCATCTCTCGTAGCGGCATAGCGTCGAGTCAGACCGGAAACCCCGTGTCGTGGCGGTACGTCGCTTTTTTCACCTACGTCACGCAACGGCGCGCGACAGGAGCCAGAGGACATGCAGACCAAGCTGGACGAAGCCAAGGCCGAGCTGCTCGCACGGGCGGCCCGGGTAGCTGACAACGTTCCGGGCGGTGGTGTCGGCGGCCCGGGCGGTACCCCCCGGGTGCACGTTGCGGGCACCGGGGCCGGCACCACCGGTGCCGGGCAGGACGAGCGTCCGGGCCCGGACGTGCTGCTCTCGTACCTCCAGCGCTACTACCTGCACACCGCTCCGGAGGACCTCGCCGGCCGCGACCCGGTCGATGTCTTCGGTGCTGCTTCCTCCCACTACCGGCTCGCGGAGAACCGCCCGCAGGGCACCGCGAACGTCCGGGTGCACACCCCGACCGTCGAGGAGAACGGCTGGACGTCCAGCCACTCCGTCGTCGAGGTCGTCACCGACGACATGCCGTTCCTGGTCGACTCCGTCACCAATGAGCTGTCCCGGCAGGGGCGCGGCATCCATGTCGTGATCCACCCGCAGGTCGTCGTCCGTCGCGATGTCACCGGCAAGCTCATCGAGGTCCTCGCCGAGGGCAACGGCCTCTCCGCCGGCGAGCAGAGCCGCAAGGGTGCCAACGGGACCACGCACACGCTGCCGCACGATGCGCTCGTCGAGTCCTGGATCCACGTCGAGATCGACCGCGAGACCGACCGCTCCGACCTGAAGCAGATCTCCCTGGATCTGCTCCGCGTGCTGTCCGACGTACGGGAGACCGTCGAGGACTGGGAGAAGATGCGCGACGCCGCGCTGCGCATCGCCGACGACCTGCCCGGCGAGCCGCTCGACGAGCTCGCCGACGAAGAGGTGAACGAGGCCCGGGAGCTGCTGCGCTGGCTCGCCGCCGACCACTTCACCTTCCTCGGCTACCGCGAGTACGAGCTGAAGGACAGCGACGCGCTGGCCGCCGTCCCCGGCACCGGCCTCGGCATCCTCCGCTCCGACCCGCACCACAGCGAGGACGAGGCGCACCCGGTCAGCCCGTCCTTCGACCGGCTGCCCGCCGACGCCCGCGCCAAGGCCCGCGAGCACAAGCTGCTGATCCTCACCAAGGCGAACAGCCGGTCCACCGTGCACCGCCCCAGCTACCTCGACTACGTCGGCGTGAAGAAGTTCGACACCGACGGCAACGTCATCGGTGAGCGCCGCTTCCTCGGACTGTTCTCGTCCGCCGCCTACACCGAGTCCGTGCGCCGGGTGCCCGTCATCCGCCGCAAGGTCGCCGAGGTGCTGGAGGGCGCGGGCTTCTCGCCCAACAGCCACGACGGACGCGATCTGCTGCAGATCCTGGAGACCTACCCGCGCGACGAGCTCTTCCAGACGCCCGTCGACCAGCTGCGCTCCATCGTCACGTCCGTGCTGTACCTCCAGGAGCGGCGACGGCTGCGCCTCTACCTCCGCCAGGACGAGTACGGGCGCTACTACTCCGCGATCGTCTACCTGCCGCGCGACCGCTACACCACCGGTGTGCGGCTCCGGCTGATCGACATCCTGAAGGAGGAGCTCGCCGGCACCAGCGTCGACTTCACCGCCTGGAACACCGAGTCGATCCTCTCCCGGCTGCACTTCGTCGTCCGAGTCGCGCCCGGCACCGAGCTGCCCGACCTGACCGACGCCGAGGCCGACCGCATCGAGGCGCGTCTCGTCGAGGCCGCCCGTTCCTGGGCCGACGGCTTCCAGGAGGCGCTGAAC
Organism: Streptomyces sp. NPDC057565; assembly: GCF_042801455.1. Classification (NCBI taxonomy): domain Bacteria; kingdom Bacillati; phylum Actinomycetota; class Actinomycetes; order Kitasatosporales; family Streptomycetaceae; genus Streptomyces; species Streptomyces sp. NPDC057565. The sequence goes on from NZ_JBHVFU010000016.1 coordinate 24,525, forward strand.
GCCGAGTGCGGTGAGGAGCGCGCCGCCGAGCTGCTGCGCCACTACGGTCACTCGTTCCCCGAGGGCTACAAGGCCGACCACACGCCGCGCGCCGCCGTCGCCGACCTGGTCCACCTCGAAGCGCTGAAGAAGGACGAGAAGGACTTCGCGCTCAGCCTGTACGAGCCGGTCGGCGCCGGCCCCGGTGAGCGTCGCTTCAAGATCTACCGGACGGGCGAGCAGGTCTCCCTCTCCGCCGTTCTCCCGGCGCTCCAGCGGCTCGGGGTCGAGGTCGTCGACGAGCGTCCGTACGAGCTGCGCTGCGCGGACCGTACGCATGCCTGGATCTACGACTTCGGGCTGCGGATGCCGCAGGTCAACGGCAGCGGCACCTACCTCGCCGACGACGCCCGCGACCGATTCCAGGACGCGTTCGCCGCGGTGTGGACCGGGCAGGCCGAGAACGACGGCTTCAACTCCCTGGTGCTCGGTGCCGGTCTGAGCTGGCGGCAGGCGATGGTGCTGCGTGCCTACGCGAAGTACCTGCGGCAGGCCGGTTCGACCTTCAGCCAGGACTACATGGAGGACACCCTCCGTAACAACGTCCACACCACCCGGCTGCTGGTCTCCCTCTTCGAGGCCCGGATGTCGCCCGGTCGGCAGAGCGCCGGCACGGAGCTGATCGACGGTCTCCTCGAAGAGCTCGACGGGGCGCTCGACCAGGTCGCCTCGCTCGACGAGGACCGGATCCTGCGGTCCTTCCTCACCGTCATCAAGGCGACCCTGCGCACGAACTTCTTCCAGACGGCGGACGGCGGCAAGCCGCACGCGTACGTCTCGATGAAGTTCGACCCGCAGGCCATCCCGGACCTTCCGGCGCCCCGCCCGGCGTTCGAGATCTGGGTGTACTCGCCGCGCGTCGAGGGTGTCCACCTGCGCTTCGGCAAGGTCGCCCGCGGTGGTCTGCGCTGGTCGGACCGGCGGGAGGACTTCCGTACGGAGATCCTCGGCCTGGTCAAGGCGCAGATGGTGAAGAACACCGTCATCGTGCCGGTCGGCGCCAAGGGCGGCTTCGTCGCCAAGCAGCTGCCGGACCCGGCCGTCGACCGTGACGCCTGGATGGCCGAGGGCATCGCCTCGTACCGGACATTCATCTCGGCGCTGCTCGACATCACCGACAACCTGGTGGCCGGCGAGGTCGTGCCGCCCGTCGACGTCGTGCGCCACGACGAGGACGACACGTACCTCGTCGTCGCCGCCGACAAGGGGACCGCGAGCTTCTCCGACATCGCCAACGAGGTCGCCGTCGGGTACGGCTTCTGGCTCGGCGACGCGTTCGCCTCCGGTGGTTCCGCCGGTTACGACCACAAGGGCATGGGCATCACCGCCCGCGGCGCCTGGGAGTCCGTGAAGCGGCACTTCCGCGAGCTCGGTCACGACACCCAGACCGAGGACTTCACGGTCGTCGGCGTGGGCGACATGTCCGGTGACGTGTTCGGCAACGGCATGCTGCTCTCCGAGCACATCCGGCTCGTCGCCGCGTTCGACCACCGGCACATCTTCCTCGACCCGACCCCGGACGCCGCCACCTCGTACGCCGAGCGGCGCCGCCTCTTCGACCTGCCGCGCAGCTCCTGGGCCGACTACAACAAGGACCTGCTCTCCGCGGGCGGCGGCATCCACCCCCGTACCGCGAAGTCGATCCCGGTCAACGCGCACGTCCGCGAGGCGCTCGGCATCGAGTCGGGGGTCACCAAGATGACGCCCGCCGACCTGATGCAGACCATCCTCAAGGCGCCCGTCGACCTGGTGTGGAACGGCGGCATCGGTACGTACATCAAGTCGTCGGCCGAGTCGAACGCGGACGTCGGCGACAAGGCCAACGACGCGATCCGCGTCAACGGCCAGGACCTGCGGGCCAAGGTCGTCGGCGAGGGCGGCAACCTCGGCGCGACCCAGCTCGGCCGGATCGAGTTCGCCCGGGGCGGCGGCCGGATCAACACCGACGCGATCGACAACAGCGCCGGTGTGGACACCTCCGACCACGAGGTGAACATCAAGATCCTGCTCAACGGACTGGTCCGGGACGGCGACATGACCGTCAAGCAGCGCAACAAGCTGCTCGCGGACATGACCGACGAGATCGGCCGCCTGGTGCTGCGCAACAACTACGCGCAGAACACCGCGCTCGCCAACTCCGTCACCCAGTCCGCCTCCCTGCTCCACGCCCAGCAGCGCTTCATGCGCCGCCTGGGCCGCGACGGGCACCTGGACCGCGCGCTGGAGTTCCTGCCCGCGGACCGGCAGATCCGGGAGCTGCTGAACAGCGGCAAGGGGCTCACCCAGCCCGAGCTCGCCGTGCTGCTGGCCTACACGAAGATCACCACGTCCGACGAGCTGATCCGGACCAGCTTGCCGGACGACCCGTACCTGCAGAAGCTGCTGTACGCCTACTTCCCGGATCAGCTGCGCGCACAGTTCCCCGAGGCGGTCGACGGACACGCGCTGCGTCGCGAGATCATCACCACGGTGCTGGTCAACGACACGGTGAACACCGGTGGTTCGACCTTCCTGCACCGGCTGCGGGAAGAGACCGGCGCATCGATCGAGGAGATCGTGCGGGCGCAGGCCGCAGCCCGCGAGATCTTCGGCCTGGGCCAGGTGTGGGACGCCGTCGAGGCGCTCGACAACAAGGTCGCCGCCGATGTGCAGACCCGGATCAGGCTGCACTCGCGCCGGCTCGTCGAGCGCGGCTCGCGCTGGCTGCTCGGCAACCGGCCGCAGCCGCTGGAGATCGCCGGGACGATCGGCTTCTTCAAGGACGGCGTCGACCAGGTCTGGGCCGAGCTGCCCAAGATGCTGAAGGGTGCCGACGAGGAGTGGTACCAGTCGATCCTGGAAGAGCTCACCGAGGCGGGCGTCCCGGACGAGCTGGCGCAGCGCGTCGCCGGGTTCTCCTCCGCCTTCCCGGCGCTCGACATCGTGGCGATCGCCGAGCGCGTCGGCAAGGACCCGCTCGCCGTCGCCGAGGTCTACTACGACCTCGCGGACCGGCTGGGCATCACCCAGCTGATGGACCGGATCATCGAGCTGCCGCGGAGCGACCGCTGGCAGTCCATGGCCCGCGCCTCCATCCGTGAGGACCTGTACGCCGCGCATGCCGCGCTCACCGCGGATGTGCTGGGCGTGGGCAACGGGACGTCGACGCCGCCGGAGCGGTTCGAGGCGTGGGAGGAGAAGAACGCGGCGATCCTGACGCGTTCGCGCTCCACGCTGGAGGAGATCCGGGGGTCGGACGCGTTCGACCTGGCGAACCTGTCGGTGGCCATGCGGACGATGCGGACGCTGCTGCGTACGCACGGCTGATCGGGCGGCGACTGTACGGAAGGGGGGCGGCCCCCGGGGGGGGCCCGGGGGGGCCCCCCCGGGTGGGGGGGGGGACCTGGTTGGGCGGGGGGGGATGAGCGAGCCCGGGACGACGGGCGGAGGCGGGCCGGCCCCCCCCCCCCGTG
>NZ_JBHVFU010000016.1:28025-61422 GCF_042801455.1 Streptomyces sp. NPDC057565
TTCTGTTGTTTACCCTCCCGCGCGTGGCGGTGGCTTCGGGGCGGTTGCGGTGGGTGCGCGGCCCCCCGGGGGGGGGGGGGGGCGACTGCCCGGTGGGGGGCCCCCCCGGGCGCGGGCCGGGGCCGCCCCCCTTCGGTTCGGGTCCGCTACTTCTTGGCGGTGGTGAACTTCTCGTACGCGGCGACGACGTCCTTCGCCGGACCGTCCATCCGCAGCGTTCCTGCCTCCAGCCAGATCGCCCGGTCGCAGGTCTCGGTGATCGACTTGTTGCTGTGACTGACCAGGAAGACCGTGCCCGCTTCCTTGCGCAGCTCGATGATGCGCTCCTTGCTGCGCCGCTGGAACTTGGCGTCGCCCGTGGACAGCGCCTCGTCGATCAGCAGGACGTCGTGGCTCTTGGCGGCGGCGATGGAGAAGCGCAGGCGGGCGCCCATGCCCGAGGAGTACGTCCGCATCGGGAGGGTGATGAAATCGCCCTTCTCGTTGATGCCGGAGAAGTTGACGATCTGCTCGTAGCGCTCGCGGATCTCCTCGCGGGTCATGCCCATCGCGAGCCCGCCGAGGATGACGTTCCGCTCGCCGGTCAGATCGCTCATCAGGGCCGCGTTGACCCCGAGCAGCGAAGGCTGGCCCTGGGTGTGGACCCGGCCCTTCGACGGCGGCAGCAGACCCGCGATCGCCTTCAGCAGCGTCGACTTCCCGGAGCCGTTGGAGCCGATCAGGCCGATCGCCTCGCCCTTGTACGCGGCGAAGCTGACGCCCTTCACGGCGTGCACCTCGCGCACTCCGGGGGCCTGCCGTCGAGAGGCGATCCGGCTGAGGGCCGAGGTGGCGCTGCCTCTTCCGGTACGGGCGCCATTGACCTTGTACGTGATGTGGACGTCGTCGACGACGACGGTCGGGACCCGCTCGTCGGTGCCATTCATGTTCTCAGCCACGTCCGTACAGCTCCTCGGCCTTCCAGAAGTACACGAAGCCGCCCACCCCGCACACGAGCGCCCAGCCCGCGGCGACGGCCCACACATGCGGGGGCAGCTGGGACCCGCTGAAACTGTCGATCAGGGCGAACCGCATCAGGTCGATGAAGACGGCGGCCGGATTGCACTCCAGCGCCACCTTCACGAAGTGCGGGACCCGGTCTCCCTTGAGCAGCGCGTCGATGCTCCACATGACGCCGGAGGCGTACATCCAGGTGCGCAGGACGAACGGCATCAGCTGGGCGATGTCCGGGGTCCGGGCGGCCAGCCGTGCCACCACCATCGAGACGCCGGTGTTGAACACGGCCTGCAGGAAGAGTGCCGGAACGGCCAGCAGCCAGGACGGCCGCGGGAACTGCCCGAACCCGATGAGGATCAGCACCAGCGCGCCCAGCGAGAACAGCAGCTGCTGGAGCTGTTGCAGGGCCAGGGCGATCGGCAGTGAGGCGCGCGGGAAGTGCAGGGCCCGTACGAGGCCGAGGTTGCCGCTGATCGCGCGGGTGCCCGCAGTGATCGAGCTGCTGGTGAAGGTCCAGATGAAGACGCCCGTGACGAGGAACGGTACGAAGTCCTCGACGTTGCGCTTCGTGTTCATCAGGACGCCGAAGATGAAGTAGTAGACCGTCGCGTTGAGCAGCGGGGTCATGATCTGCCAGATCTGGCCGAGCTTCGCCTGGCTGTACTGGGCGGTGAGCTTGGCGGTGGCGAATGCCGTGATGAAGTGCCTGCGCCCCCACAGCTGCCGGATGTAGGCGCCCAGGGTCGGCCGGGCGCCGCTCACGGTCAGCCCGTGCCGGGCCGCGAGCGCGGCGAGCTCGCCCGGTTCGTACACCGGGAGGAGAGCGGGGGCGGGGTCCGCATCGGTCACCGCCGGGGCCGGTGCGGCCGGCGGGGTCGCTGAGGCTGTTGTCTGGCTCACCACGATCGCTTTCGACGGGAGGGCAGGAACAATCGCGATCGCCGGAACGGAACCGTATCGTCGCTACGTCGAGGGTAGGACGCATGGACGTCGCAACGCAACCGTTTCGTCGTTACGGACTATCATTCTGGCCATGACCACCGACCCGGGAACCCGCCGTCGCGTCCCCGCCGGAGCCGCTGTGCTGCGCGAGGACGTCACCGATGCCATTCGCAGCGCCGTCTTCGAGGAACTGGCGGCGGTCGGCTTCGCCCGGATGTCGATCGAGGGCATCGCCCGGCGCGCGGGCGTCGGCAAGACCGCCGTCTACCGCCGCTGGAAGTCCAAGCTGGCGCTGGTTCTCGACCTGGTCTCCGCCGTCGCCGTCCAGGGCATGCCCGCTCCCGCCACCGGTTCGCTGTACGGGGACGTCCGCGCCGTCCTGCAACTGGCCGCCTACGCCCTGCGTCACCCCGTCGCCTCGCAGGTCATCCCGGACCTGCTGGTCGAGGCGGCACGCAACCCGGAGATCTCCGACACGATCAAGGCGGCCCTGCTGGACCCGCAGCAGGGCATCGCTGCCGTGGTCGTCCGGGACGCCGTCGCCCGCGGCGAGCTGCCCGAGGACAGCGACCCGGACCGCGCGCTGGACCTGATCGTCGGACCGCTCTACTGGCGGCTCGCGGTCGTCCGCGGCGAGCTGCCCAAGGGGTACCTCGACGATCTCGCCGCCTCGGCGGTTGCCGCCCTCAAGAAGAACTGACCGCCCCCCCGCCGCCTGTGGTGCCAGCAGTCGGTCCACGACCCTGGCCGCCGCCCCGCCGTCGTCCAGGTCGCAGAAGCCCCTGCGGAAGCTCTCGTAGGCCTCCGCATGCCGCTGCGCCGACGCGGCCAGCGTGCCGGGGTTGCGCAGCGCCCCGGCGATCTCGTCCGTGCCGACGAGCAGCGGGCCGGGCGCGCGGGTCTCGAAGTCGAGGCAGAAGCCCCGCACGGTGTCGCGGTAGTGCTCCAGGTCGTACGTGTGGAAGAGCATGGGCCGGCCGGTGTGCGCGAAGTCGAACATCAGCCCCGCGTAGTCGGTGACCAGGACATCGGCGATCAGCAGCAACTCGGCGGTGTCCGGGTGCGCGGACACATCGCGTACGTGGGGGCCGTCGGGCACGGAGCCGGTCACCCGCGGATGCCTGCGCACCAGCAGGGTGTGGGTGTCGCCGAGCGCCTCCGACAGGGCCGAGGGGTCGAGCGCCGGATCCCAGCGACAGCGGTGGGATCCCGTGGCGGCGGCCGCGTGGGCCAGGTGGTCCCGGTAGGTCGGTGCGTACAGCACCACCTGGCGCCCGGCCGGGATGCCGAGCCTTCGCCGTACCCGCTCGGCGGTCTTCTCCCGGTCGGCGGCGAAGAGCAGATCGTTGGCGGGCGAGCCGGCCTCCAGGACCTCGCCGTCGTAGGCGAGCGCGCGGCGCAGATGGGGGGTGGCCCAGCTGCTGGGGGAGACCAGGACGGACCACTGGGCGGCGCGGTGCGGCAGGGACGCCAGGTGGTGGTGGTCGACGTAGAGGGAGTCGGTGAGGTCCGTGCCGAAGCGGCCGAGCGGGGCGCCGTGCCAGGTCTGCACGACCGTCTGCCCGGGGCGCCGCTCGAACCACTCGGGGAGCTGGTCGGCGGTGACGATCCGGCGCGCCCGTGCCAGGGCCTCGTACCAGGCGGTGCTGTGCTCGACGACCGGCACGGCGGTGGGCGGAAGGTGCCCCTGTCGTCCGTCCGTCACCCAGAGGTGCTCGAACTCCACACCCCGGCGCACGAGTTCGTGGTGGACGGCGCGCGGGGAGTCGCCGCCGGTGTACAGAACGGTGTCGCGCAGCGGCAGGGCGCGCTGCGCCGGGTAGCACGTGCCACGCAGGGCGGCCTGGCGGTACGCGCCCCGTTCGGCGGGTGCGAGGACCGGGCCTGCGTGCACGGTCAGCCGGTCGCCGTGACGACGGTCGAGAGTGAACTCCCTGGCAGGGCCGGTGGGTTCGCCCTTCCTGCGGAGCGGCAGCCGAGCGGTGAGCGCGGTCAGCACCCGGACGGGCAGCCCGCCCAGATGCGAATCCCAGCGCCCCTCGTGCAGACCCGCCGCGACCGACGGGGCGAGGAACGCGGTGAATCGGCCTGCGCCGCGCCGGCCCCCGGGCGTCTCTCCGTACGCCACCGGGATGGTCACCGTCTCGCGCAGCGCGTCATGCCGCAGCACGAGCGGGGGTGCGCCCTCCGCCGAACCTGCCGTGCCCTCCAGGCGCAGCGCCCCGTCCGCCGTCCACTCGGCCCGGTCCACGACCGGCTGCCCGGTCAGGTCCAGGACCAGTTCGCCCCCCGCGTCGGCGAGCGCCGGAAGCGGCAGGTCCGGTGCGGCGGGGAGCGGCACGCGGGAGCCGTCCGCAAGGATCAGCCGTGCCCGCCACCGCCCGCCGGGTTCCGCCTCGACCTCACGCGGCGTCCGGTGCGGCGGGCCGGGTGCGTCCGCCATGCGGGCGAGGTCGGCCAGCGGGATCCGTACCGTGAAGCGTTCGTCGGCCCGGCACTCGAACGGGTAGCGGTACTCGCTCTCCAGCGACCCGTCGCACGTCAGCACCAGCGACTTCGGCCGCGCAACCCCGTACAGCCGGCCCGTCAACTCCAGCTCGTCCCCCGTGCGATGGGCCTCGCACCGGGCGGACAGCTGTGCCACGGTCAGCTGCAGCCGCCCGCACCGGTAGTCGAGCACCGCCCGCCGCCCGTCGCCCAGGTCGTGGACCAGTGGTTGGACCGCACCCGCCTCCACGGCCCGCACCGCGACGCGCCGCACCACACCGTGCCCGGCGACCACCACTCCGACCAGCCAGCTGCCCGGCCGCAGCCGCCTCGGGTCGAGGACCATCTCGAAGCCGGACCCGTCATAACTGTGCAACTCCTGGCCGGAGTCGATGGTCGCCTCAGGGGCGGGAACGGTCCGCACCGGCACGGTCCGAAGCTGTGTGCCCCGGGCCGCGCGCACCATCCCCATCTTCAGCGAGTGGCGCGGGGCCGGGGCCGACAGATTGCGGATGTACGCGTATCCGCGCAGCCGGAGCTTCCCGTCGCCACCCCACTTGGCCCCGAGCAGTCGCGCCACCGCAGGGAGATCGGTCCTGGCCGGGCGGGCGCTCTCCGGTACGCCGGGGAAAGCTGCCCGCCGCCGTCCGGGCACACCGGTGACCGCGAACGTCCCCGCGCCATTGGCCCGTTCGAAGTCGAGTACCGACAGCAGCTCGGCCGTCCTGCGCTCCCGCACCAGCTGCCACTTGATCCGCAGCTCCACGGGCAGCTCGTCGAGGACCGCAGGCCCCGCACGGTCGAGGAACGCGCCCGCACCGGCCATGAACGCTTCCCGGTATTCGGGCCCGCCCATCGGCAGCCCCTCCAGGAAGTACACGAAGTCGTCGCGCAGGCAGGACGCGTCGTAGCGGTGGCGAGCGCCCCTGTTCGCCTCCCGTCCGCCGAGAAACGCGCTGACCTGCTCGCAGGCCGCGATCCGGTCCCGTACGCCCTTCACATCCGTACGCCGCCGGGTGATCGAACCCTCCCGCACCCGCCAGTAGTAGACGTGCTCGTGCAGCACATCGACGGAACCGGCGAGGAAGTGCGCGGGGATCATCACCGGGGTGTCCTCGTAGAGCTTCCCCTCCGGAAAAGCGAAGGCGTGCCGGTCCCAGAACGAACGCCGGAACACCTTGTTCCAGGCGACCCGGTCGGCGAGCAGCCGGGGGTCCCGGCTGATGTGGGTGCGCGCGCGGGTCCCGGTCAGCCAGCGGTACTGCCAGGCCTGCTGCCGGCCCTGCTCGGTCAGCCGCCAGACGTTGCCGGTCGCCAGGTCCGATCCGGTCGACTCCAGTGATGCCAGCATCCGCTCGTACGCGTCGTGGACGACGACGTCGTCGCTGTCGGCGAACGCCAGATACGGGACGCCGGGGGTGGTGTGCCGTACCCCCGCGTTACGGGCCGCGCTCAGCCCCGCATTGGGCTGGCGGACATAGCGGAAGCGGTGGTCGTGAGCGGCGAAGGCCTCGGCGATCGCCGTGCTGCCGTCCGTCGAGCCGTCGTCGACGAGCACCACCTCGATGGCGTCGACGGACTGCTCGGCCACCGACCGCAGGCATGGCTCCAGATACTCCTCGACGTTGTGGACGGGTACGACGACACTGAGACGAGGCTTCATGCCCGGGTCAACCCGGGCGGGCGCCCCGGGTCACCGGCACCGACCCGAACGGGTGAACACGCGATTCGGTACGCGGTCCGTGCGCGGTTACGCTCGGCTGCCATGCTCCGTCTCAGTGTCGTCGTGCCCGTCCATCGCGTTCAGGGATATCTCAGGGAGACCCTGGAGTCCGTGCTCGACCGGTCGGGCGCCGGGACCGAACTGATCGTCGTCGACGACGGATCGACGGACGGCAGCGCCGAGATCGCCGCCGAGTTCGCCGAACGCGACCACAGGGCAAGGGTGTTGAGCCTTCCCGGGCATCACGGTGCGGGACCGGCCCGCAACGCGGGGGCCGCCGAGGCGCGCGGCACGTACCTGCTCTTCCTCGATGGGGACGACCTGCTGCGACCGGGCGCACCGGAAGCGATCGCCGACCGGCTCGCCCGGAGCGAGCCCGACGTGCTGCTCCTCGGGCACGACCGCATCGACTGGTGGGGCGAGACCGCCCCCGCCGACGATCTCCCGTCCGTCCGCAACCGGCTCTTCCGCCGGGAGTTCTGGACCGCGCACGGCCTCCACTTCACCGACGGTCCCTACGAGGACGTCCTCCCCGTCCAACGTGCCGAACTCCTCGCGGCCGACGCGGGCACCCTCGCCGAGCTCGACCGGGTCTGTGTCCGCCACCGCATCCGCCGCACCGGCACCTTCGCCACCACCCCCGGCCGCCACCACTTCGCGGTCATCGACGCGTACGAGCGGCTGCGCACCGAGACGGGCCACGACCCGCGCGTCGAGGAGGTGCGCACCCGCCATCTGCGTGCCGTGCTCGCCGACCCCGGCCGGATCGCTCCGCCCGACCGCCCCGCCTTCCACCGCGCCGCCGGCCTCCCCGGCAGCTACACCGCCCACCGTGCCCAGCAGGCCGTTCGCGACCGGCGCGCCCGGACCACCGCCACCTTGCGCCGCCGGAAGAAGACGCTGCGTGCCCGCGTCATGCGCGCCGCCTACCGCGCCGACCTGCACCGGCCGCTCGACCCCCACCTCGCGGTCTACGGCGCGTACTGGAACCGGGGCGTCGCCTGCAACCCTGCCGCGATCCACGCCAAGGCGCGCGAACTCGCCCCGCACATCCGGGGCGTCTGGGTCGTCTCGTCCCGCCACCGCGACCGGATGGAGCCCGGGACCCCGTATGTCGTCGAGGGCTCCCGCGCCTACTGGCGGGCCATGGCCACCGCCACGTATCTGATCAACAACTCCAGCTTCCCCGGCGGCTTCACCAAGCGCCAGGGCCAGGTCTACCTCCAGACCCACCACGGCACCCCGCTCAAGACCATGGGGCTCGACCAGCGCGCCTACCCGGCACTCACCAACGGCATCAGCCTCGAGAAGATCGTCGCCCACGCCGACCAGTGGGACTTCTCCCTCTCCGCCAACCCGCACACCACCGAGATCTGGGACCGGGTCTACCCGTCCTCGTACGAGCATCTGAACCTCGGCTACCCGCGCAACGACATCTTCTTCACCGCCACCGCCGCGCAGCGGGCCGAAATCCGGGACCGGCTCTCCCTCTCCCCCGGACAGACCGCGCTGTTGTACGCGCCGACCCACCGTGACTACCGCAAGGGCTTCGTCCCCCGCCTCGACCTGGAACGCCTCGCCCGCGAACTCGGTCCGGATCATGTGGTGCTGGTGCGCGCCCACTACTTCTACGGCCGTTCCGCGCAGCTGCACGGCGCCCGTGTGATCGACGTGACCGGCCACCCGTCCGTCGAGGAACTCTGCCTCGCCTCCGACGTGTTGATCACCGACTACTCGTCCCTGATGTTCGACTACGCCTGCCTGGACCGCCCGATCATCAGCTACGCCCCGGACTGGCCCGCCTACCGGGCCTCGCGCGGCACCTACTTCGACCTGCTGTCCGGCCGCCCCGGCGACACCCCGGGCGCCGTCGCCACCACCGAGGACGAACTGATCGAGGTGTTCCGGTCGGGGGAGTGGCGGTCGGCGCGGACCACCGCGCTCCGGGCCGCGTTCCGGGAGCGGTTCTGTCCGTACGACGACGGGCGCGCCGCCGAGCGCGTCGTGCGATGGCTGTTCCTGGACGGCGCCTAATGTCACACCTTCGAGGCCGTAACCGGTGACCCCCGGGCGTTCACGGGGGTTGAGCCATACGGACAACCAGGCCCCCGATGAACGGACGTGCTCAACATGCCGCCACGGCTCAGTGTCGTCGTCCCCGTCCACAACGTCGAGCTCTATCTGACGGACTGCCTGAAGTCCCTCGCGGAGCAGACCATGGCCGATCTGGAGGTGGTGATGGTCGACGACGGGTCCACCGACGACAGTGCCGCCCTGGCCACCGCATTCGCCGCACAGGACAGCCGCTTCCGGCTGGTCAGCCAGAAGAACGGCGGACTCGGGCACGCCCGCAACACCGGTGTCCGCAACTGCGACCCGGGCAGCAGCTACCTCGCCTTCGTCGACAGCGACGACATCCTCCCGCCCCGCGCGTACGAACTCCTCGTCGGCGCACTCGACGAGACCGGCTCCGACCTCGCGTCCGGCAATGTGCTCCGGCTGCGCGCCTCCGGAAAGCTCCAGCAGTCGCCCAACTTCCGCAAACCCATGGCGAGCACCCGGCTGCGCACCCACATTTCCCGCGACTGGGACCTGGCCGCCGACCGGATCGCCTGCAACAAGGTCTTCCGCCGGTCCTTCTGGAACGAGCACGGCTTCGCCTTCCCGGTCGGCGCCCTCTACGAGGACATTCCCGTCGTCCTTCCCGCCCACTTCCTGGCCCGCACCGTCGACGTCGTCAAGGACCCCGTCTACCACTGGCGCGACCGGGCAGGATCGATCACCACCCGCCGCGCCGTCGTCCGCGGCATCCAGGACCGGGCCTCGCACGTACTGGGCGTCTCCACCTTCCTCGACGAGCACCGCAGCGCCGCCGAAAAGCGCCGCTACGAGGCGCATGTCCTCGCCAACGACCTCTGGTACTTCATGGAGGCGCTGCCCGACGGCGACGACGAGTACCGCCGCGCCTTCCTCACGTACGCCAACGAGTTCACCGACCAGGTCGACCCCACCGTCCTCGACGGGCTGCCGCTGCGCCTGCGCCTGATGTGGCACCTCGTACGCGAACGGCGCATCGACGAACTGCTGGCGCTGCTCGCCCACGACAAGGCCGAACCGGGCGCGTTCGCCGTACGGGGCGTGCGGCGCCGCAGCGCCTCGTACCCCGGACTGACCCGGCCCGTGCCACGGTCGGTGCTGCGCGTCGGCGACCGGGACCTGCCGCTCACCGCCCGGCTGCGCGAGGCGCACTGGCAGGGCGGGAAACTGCACCTCAAGGGGTACGCCTACATCCGCAACCTGCCCGCGGCCTCGCGGCGCGGCGAGTTCCGGGCGGGCTGGCTGCGGGCCGGCCGACGGCATCTGGTGCCGCTTCGGCTGCGTACTGTCGACGAGCCGGAGGCCACCGCACGCTCCCGGCAGAGCCTGCACAACTACGACCGGTCCGGCTTCGAGACGGTCGTCGACCCGGCCAGGCTTCGGGTCGGTCCCGGCGGCCCTGCCGAACGGCTCACCTGGCGTCTCGAGATCGGCATCGCCGGCCACGGGATGCTGCGCCGCTCCGACGTCTCCACGGATGAGGCGGCGGCGCCGCCGCCCGTGCACCGGCCGGACGGCGACCACCGGATCGTGCCCGCCTTCGAGAGCGGCAAGCTGGTGCTGCACGCCGAGCGGATCGACGCCCGGTTCGAAACGCACCGGGAGGGCGGTGCGGGCGACGGGACACGCATCGTGGTGATCGACGGCATGATCCGCGACCGCCTCGGCACGGGCCCGTTGCGGATCGGCCTCACCCACCGGCCCTCCGGCACCTCCTTCGACGGCCCGGCGGCGGTCCACGAGGGCGCCGTGCCGTCGGCGGCGGGCTGGCGGCGCTTCACCGCCGAGATCCCGCTCGGCGCGTTGACCGACGCCCGGCCGCCGACGGGCGCGGGCACCGTCCCGTACAGCCTCCACCTCGTCGGGCCGGACGGCCGCCGGACACCGATCGATGTGCCGGGACCCGTCCTGCCGGGCCGCTACCCGGTCGCGCGCGGCGCGGACGGCGCCAGGCGGGAGCTCGCTCTCACCGCCAGCTCCCGCGGCAATCTGCTGATCAGCGACCGGACCGTCCAGCCCGCCTGCGAGCTGGCGAGCTGGACCGAGGACGGCCTGCTGCTCCTGGAGGGCACCTTCCCCGACGACCCGGACCGGCCCGTCGAGCTGGTCGCCCGACACAGCGGACACCGGGAGGAGGCCGTGTTCCCGGTGACCCTCTCCGGGCCCGTCGAGGCCCGTCGGTTCCGGGCCGAGCTGCGGCCGGACGCCGTCGAGGCACCCGGCGGGGCACTGCCGCTGGGCGAGGGCCACTGGTACCTCTTCCTCCGCGAGAAGGGCGCCACAGACGACACGCTCGACCTGCCGCTGCGCATCCCGGCCGCCGCCCACCGCACCCTCCCCGCCACGCGAACCCTTGCGGGGCGTCGGTACGTCATCGAGCGGCGCTACCACGATCAGCTGCTCATCGACTGCGCGTCGGTGCTCAGCGCCGCCGAACGCGGCGCCCGCGGCAAGCGGCTGCTGCGCGAGGCGTACGGACGGCGGCGGACGGCGGCACCGCTGCGCGACGCAGTGCTCTACAGCAGCTTCGACGGCCGCCAGTACTCCGACTCACCGAGGGCGATCTACGAGGAACTGACTGCACGCACCACCGAGTTCGAGCACCTGTGGGTCGTCCGTGATCAGCAGGCCCGCATCCCGGCGGGCGCCACCGCCGTCGTCCACGGCTCCGCCGACTGGCACGAGGCACTGGCCCGCAGCCGCCACATCGTCACCAACACCCAGCTGCCCGAGTGGTTCGAACGGCGCGACGGCCAGACCGTCGTGCAGACCTGGCACGGCACCCCCCTCAAGCGCATCGGTCTCGACCTCGCAGGCACCGTCCAGGCCAACGCCGCCTACATCGCCGGCATTGAACAGCGCGCACGTCAGTGGAGCGTCCTCGTCTCCCCGAACAGCTTCTCCACCCCCGTCCTGCGGCGCTCCTTCGGCTACCGGGGGGAGATGCTGGAGTGCGGCTACCCCCGCAACGACCTCTTCCACGCCTCGGACCGCACCAAGGTGGCCGCCTCGGTGCGGGAGCGGCTGGGGATCCCCTCGGACAGGCGGGTCGTGCTGTACGCACCTACCTGGCGCGAGGACCGGCCGCAGGGCGGCGGTAGGTATGCCCTGGACCTTCAGCTCGACCTGGCGGCCGCCGAACGAGAACTCGGCGCCGACAGTGTGTTGTTGGTGCGCCGCCATTATCTGGTCACCGACCGGCTTCCGGACACCGGAAGCGGCTTCGTGCGGGACGTCTCGCGCTACGGGGACGTCGGTGAGCTGATGCTGATCAGCGACGCGCTGGTCACCGACTACTCCTCGCTGATGTTCGACTTCGCGCAGACCGGACGCCCGATGCTGTTCCACACGTACGACCTGGCCCACTACCGCGACACCCTGCGCGGCTTCTGTTTCGACTTCGAGAACCGCGCCCCGGGTCCGCTGATCCCCGACTCCGCCGAACTCGTCGAGGCGCTGCGTGATCCGGTCCGGGCCACCGAGGGACACGCGCAGGCGTACGAGGCATTTCGGCGGGACTTCTGCGATCTCGACGACGGGCATGCGGCGCAGCGGGTGGTCGACCGGATGCTGTAGGCGGCGCGGTGGTGTTCCCCGGTTCCGGCCCCCGTACGCCGTGGGGGGCCGGAACCGGGCCCGGGGTGAAGCGGTGATGAACGCGAACGGGCTCGCGGGAATGCAGGCTGCATGAACCGTTCGAGTGATTCGCGCCATCCGGTGCGGGTGCTGTTGAGCCGGGAATCGATTCCCTTCCCGGCTAAGTACGTTGATCGGTGCGCTGCATAGTGGCCTCTGGTTGCTACGTTCTGTTTTCATGGGTATCCGAATGTGGTGCGCCACCTGGAACGTGCGACGTGCAAGAGCCGTCGTGCTCGTCACCGCGGCCGTCGGGCTGCTTGTCAGAATGCTGATCGCCGCAAACACGCCGGGCCCCGCCGACGTGCGCATTTTCCAAGGTTTCGCAAAGGCCATCACTGTGTACGGCCCCGTTCGCATTTATGAGCAGCCGCTGCCCGGACTGCCCGTCTACAACCATCCTCCATTGGCCGGATGGATGCTTCTCGGGCTGAATGAACTCTCCGAAATCGGAATGTCGTTCGGGACGCTGATCCGATCACCTGCCTCGATCGCCGACTTCTTCTGCGCGCTCGTCGTGTTCGAAATCGTCCGGCGGCGCGGCTCTCTCCGTACCGCCGTCGCCTGCGGAGCGGGCGTGGCCCTCAGCCCCGTGCTGATCGCCACCTCCGGGTACCACGGCAACACCGACGCGGTCGCCGTCACCTTCGCCCTCGCCGCCGCGTATCTGCTGGCCGACCGGAAGGCGCCGCTGGCCGCGGGGGTGGCCGCCGCGCTCTGCATCAGCGTCAAGTTCATCCCCGTCGTGGTGATCCCCGCGCTGTTCGTCGTCGCGCTGCGCGGCGGGCGGCCGGTGTTCGTCCGCTTCACCGCGGGGTTCGCCGCCCTGATCGCCCTCGTCTGGGGGCCGGTCCTGGTGACTGTGCCGGAGAACCTGAAGGAGAACGTTCTGGGGTACGCGGGCGGCAACTACCGCCTCTGGGGGCTCGTCCGGTTCGCCGATGTGCTCGGTCTGCCGGAGCCGTTCATCGCCTTCATCCGCGGCGAGGGCCACTTCCTTTTCGTGCTGATCTGCGTGGCCGCCGGAGTCTGGCTGGCCTGGGTGCGGCCCGCGCAGCTGCCCGGGGTCGTCGCCGTGACGATGGGCCTGCTGCTTCTCCTCTCCACCGCCTCAGCCCTCCAGTACCTGACCTGGGCGGCAGCCGCGATGTTCGTCATCGGGTTCTGGGAGGGACTCGCGTACAGCTGCCTGCTCGGCTGGACGGCCGTCCTCGGCTACCAGGGACGCTCCGCCGTGCGCTGGAGCGAAACGGTGCTGCAGCTCGGCGCCGCCGGGTGGTTCGTCCTCGCGATCGGACTGGTCACCGGCGTCCGCAAGATCCTCGCCGCCCCGCCGGACGCGCCCTCGCCGACCTCCGCCGAACGGGCGTCGGTCACGGCGCCCCGTGCCTCACAGCCGTCCGGTTCCGCCGTCAAATGACCACATCCGAGCACAACTGGAGAACCTCCCGTGAAGGAAAGCACCAGCCCCAGGATCGGCATCCTGGTGGTCGCGTACAACGCCGAGACGACGCTGGAGAACACCCTCGACCGCATTCCGGAGGATTTCCGGCCCCGGATCTCGGAGGTCCTCATTCTCGACGACGCGAGCCATGACGCGACCTTCACCGCAGGCTGCCGCTGGTCCCTGACGGAGGGGATGCCCAGGACCGTCGTGATGCGGCACACCAAGAACCTCGGATACGGCGGGAACCAGAAGGCCGGATACGCGCTGGCCGCCGAACACGGACTCGACATCATCGTGCTGCTGCACGCGGACGGACAGTACGCCCCCGAATTGCTTCCCGACATGGTCGGCCCCATTGAACGCGGCGAATGCGAAGCCGTGTTCGGATCGCGGATGATGAAGTCCGGCAGCGCCCTCAAGGGCGGCATGCCGATGTACAAATGGCTCGGCAACCGCATTCTCACCCGGCTGGAGAACGGGCTCCTCGGCTCGCAGCTCACCGAATTCCACTCCGGCTACCGTGCCTACAGCGTCGCGGCACTCAAGAAACTGCCGATCGGCCGGAACACCGACGCGTTCGACTTCGACACGCAGATCATCGTCCAGCTGCTCAACGAAGGAATGCGGATCAAGGAGATCCCCGTACCGACGTACTACGGCGACGAGATCTGCTACGTCAACGGCATGAAGTACGCGAAGGACGTCGTGAAGGACGTCCTCGAATACCGCCTCGCCGTCAAGGGATTCGGCACCTGCGCCTGGATCCCCAAGCCCGTCGAGTACGCCTTCAAGGAGGGCGACGGCTCCTCCCACGCCGTCATCCTGGAGAAGATGCGGGCGCTCCCGCCCGGCCGCGTGCTCGATCTCGGCTGTTCCGGCGGGCTGTTCGCCCAGCGTCTCGAATCCCTTGGCCATGAAGTGACCGGTGTCGACTACATCGAGGTGCCAGGGGTCCGCGACAAGTGCACACACTTCCATCTCGCCAACCTGGAGGAGGGGCTGCCCGCCGAGATCGGCGTCGACTTCGACTATGTGGTCGCCGGCGATGTCATCGAGCACCTCTCCCGCCCCGAACGCGTCCTCGCCGAGGTGGCGACCGTGCTGCGGCCGGGCGGCCAGGTACTTCTCTCCGTACCGAACTTCAGCCACTGGTACTCACGGCTGCGGGTCGCGCTCGGGATCTTCGACTACGACCGGCGCGGCATCCTCGACGAAACGCATCTGCGTTTCTTCACCCGGGCCAGCCTTCGCCGCACCGTCCGGAACGCGGGCTACGACGTCCTCGACATCGCCTCCACCGGGGCGCCGTTCTGGTCCCTGCTCGGCGGCCGCGGCCCCCTGCCCGCGATCCTCAGCGGGCTCTCGAAGCTGCTGACCCGGATCCGGCCGACGCTGTTCGGCTATCAGCACGTCGCACTGCTCACCCCGCATGCGGCCGAGACGATCATCGCTGGAGAGCACGTCGATGTTCAGGACATCCTCAACCGACAGTACGTCCCTGCCGACCGGGTCGGGGTCTGAGACCGCGGCTCCCGCCGCCTCCGTGCCCGCCCCCTCACGCGCTCCCGGGCCGCCGCCCGCCCCCGCAGTCAGGAACAAGACCTTGACCCTGCCCAGCCTGACGCTGCTCCTGTTCGCCGTGTTCGCGTCGGCGGGCGGCCAGATCATGCTCAAGCACGGTATGAAGGGCGCCGCGGCGGCGGCCGGGCGCGACGGCGGATCGCTCGCGATCCGCGCCGCGACCAGCCCGTGGGTCGTCCTCGGACTGGTCGTCTTCGCGGTCTCCGCGCTCGCCTGGATGGCGACGCTGGCCAAGGTGCCGCTCAGCATCGCGTACCCGTTCAACGCGCTCGGCTACCTGCTGATCGTGATGGCCGGATCGACGGTGCTGCACGAGCGGACCTCGATGTGGACCTGGGGCGGCTCGCTGCTTGTGGTCATCGGCCTCGCCACGGTCATGGCGGGCCAGCAGCGCTGAGGCGCATCCCCGGGGCCGCGTGCGTGCCATCGATCTCCCCCCATAGCCTCGAGGGCATGGGAGGGACCCCCTCGCCGGGCGGGACGATCAAGCCCGTCCGGTGATCGATGGCAGAGGCCCGCCGGGCGCCGCCGGTTCTCCCAGCAGCACCGCCCGCACCACCCGTTCCGCCGCGTGCCCGTCGTCGTACGGACAGAACCGCGCCCGGAACGCCGCCCGCAGCGCCCCGTTCTCCGCGCTGTCCCAGCTGCCGTCGAGGAGGATCCGGGCGAGTTCCTCCGTACTGGTGGAGACCGCCCCGGGAGTGTCGCCCGGCGCCCCGGACAGCAGATCGAAGCAGACCCCCCGGACCGTGCGGTACGTCTCCCAGTCCGGGGCGTGCACCACGATCGGGCGGTCCAGTGCCGCGTAGTCGAACATCACCGACGAGTAGTCCGTCACCAGCGCGTCGGCCGCCAGGCACAGCTCCTCGATCCGCGGATGGTCGCAGACATCGAGGAGCGTCGGACGGTCCGGCAGCCCCGCACCGTCGTAGAAGTAGTGCGCGCGGACCATGATCACGGTGCCCGGGCCGAGCGCATCGGCGAGCCGTTCCAGATCGATCCGGCTGGTGAACGACGCCTCGTAGTCGCGGTGCGTCGGCGCGTACAGCACGGCGCGCTGCCCGGGCCGGATACCGAGACCGGCCCGGATCTTCGCGATCTGTGCGCCCGTGGCCGTCGTCAGGACGTCGTTGCGCGGGTAGCCGGTTTCCAGCGAGCGCGCGGCGCTCGGGTAGGCGCGGGCCCACACCTCCGTGGAGTGCGGATTGGCGGAGACGCTCCAGTCCCACCGGTCGACCCGCTGGAGCAGCCGGTCGAAGTTCAGGCCCTGCGCCGCCGCCGGATACTCCATCTGATCCAGGCCCATGATCTTCAGCGGGGTGCCGTGGTGGGTCATGACATGGATCTGGCCGGGGCGTTTGACCAGGTGGTCGGGGAAGTTGACGTTGTTGAAGAAGTACGTGGCGCGGGCCAGCAGCGCCCAGTAGCGGCGGGTCCCCGGCACCACGTGGTCGATGCCGGGTGGCACCGCGTCCACCTGGTTCTTCGACACCACCCACACCCCGCGCACTCCGGGAGCCAGCTCCTGGGCCTTGCGGAAGATTGCTTCCGGATTGCAGCTGACGCCGCGGTTCCAGTACGCGGCGTAGACGGCGAGCCCGCGGTCGAGCGGGCGCCTGCGCTGCCACCAGTAGTAGCGCGCGGACAGCCTGGCCTTGGCCTGTGCGCGGAGTGCCGCGGGTGCGGAGCGCGCACCCCGGCGCAGGGCGAGCACGGTGTCGAGGGCGCCGAGCGCCACGTATCGGCCGGCGCCGATCAGCCGCGGGCGCAGTCCCTTGGCGCCGCCGGGGAAGCGGTGCCCCTCGGGCCGGTGCGTACGGTGGAACGCGGCCACGGACCGGACGTACCGTCGCCTGAGCCGCCGCTTCACCGACGGATATCCGCCGAGGAGTTCCTGGGCGGCCCGGTCGAAGAGGAGGGTGCGCAGCGGGTGCAGCACCGGCCGGCCCCCGAGGAACGTCATCAGCCCGGCGTACGCCTCCACCAGCTGGAGCGGCGTCGTGCCGTCCGTCGGCTCCGACTCGTCGGCGAGGTCCGGCAGATAGCGCTGCCGGCGGTGTTCGACACAGGCGCGCGGCAGAACGGCGACCGATGCGGCGGTGGCCAGCGTCTGGAGCGCGTACATCCGCTCTCCGTGCTGTCCAGGTCCGAAGGCCAGCTTCTCCGACTCGTGGAGGGTGCGGCGCACGGCTCGGTTCCAGGAGACCGGGGCGATGTCGAGGAGCCCGGAGTGCTCGGCGAGGGTGAGTCGGCCGGCGGGCAGTTCGCGCAGCAACTCCAGCGACCGGGTCGGCCGGGGGCGGCCGCGGAACGGCCGCTTGTGGTGGCCGAACAGCAGCAGGTCCGGGTCGCCCGTGGCATCGAGCCGGTCGGCGACGGCCTGCAACGCGCCCGGCAACAGGACGAAGTTCCCCTCCAGGAAGAGGAAATAGTCGCCGACCGCCCGCTCCGCCCCGGCGTTGCGCCGACCGGCGGCGCCCGCACCCTCGTCCGCCGGGAGGTGGACGGTCTGCACCCGGTCGTCCCGGGCGGCGAACTCGTCGAGCAGCAGTCCCGAGCCGTCCGGCGCCCCGTCATCGACACCGATGACCTCGATGTCCGTGAACGACTGCGAGAGCACCGACTCCAGGCACTCGCGCAGATGTCCGCGGGCGCGACGGACGGGGATGATGACACTCAGCCGGGGCATACACGCTCTTTCTCGGTGACTGGCACAGCGGGGCAAAGCTGGGAGGAGAGACGACGATCAGGTCCCCTCGACGGACTGCGCCCCGGCGAGGCCGCGCTCGGCGGGCGCCGCCTGCCGGTCCGCCGGAACGGCCCCGGAACCCCTCGCAGCGGGGACGGCCGGCGAACCCGGTTCCGTGGCGGGCGCCGGTACGACGACGGGCACCGGCCGCTGCTCCGCCGGCGGGACCGCGGTCACCTGCACGTCCGTGTCGCCCAGGAAGACCCGGCGCACCACCCGCTCCGCCGCGTGCCCGTCGTCGTACGGACAGAACCGCGCCCGGAACACCGCTCGCAGCTGTGCGGAGCGGGAGCCGCGCCAGTGGCCGGTGGCGAAGATGTCGAGCAGCTCGTCCTCGCTGTGCGCGATGGCGCCCGGCGGGCAGGAGTGCAGGTCGAAATAGGTGCCGCGGGCCGCCTCGTACGCCTCCAGGTCACTGCTGTGGATGACGATGGGCCGGTCCAGATTGGCGTAGTCGAACATCAGCGACGAGTAGTCCGTGACCAGCGCGTCGGAGGCGAGCGCGACCGCCTCGACCGACGGATGGCCGCTGACATCGATGATCCGCGGGTGCGGCTCGCGGACCAGCGGAGCCTCGTACGAGTAGTGCGCGCGGGTCAGGATCACAAAGTCCGGACCGAGCTCCCGGACCACCCGCTCCAGGTCGAGGCCGAGGTGCTGGGTGCGCCGGTAGTCGCGGTGGGTGGGGGCGTACAGCAGGGCGATGGCGCCCTCGGGGACGCCGACCGACTCGCGCAGCCGCGCCACATCGGCGGCGGTGGCCCGCTGGAAGAGGTCGTTGCGCGGATAGCCGTACTCGAGCGTTGCGCAGTCGGCGGATCCCGACGGATACGCCTTCTCCCATACGAGGGTGGAGTACCGGTTCGCGGAGAGGGAGAAGTCCCACTTGTCGACGTTGGCGAGCAGCCGCTCGAAGTCCATGGAGCGGGCCGCCGCGGGACGGTCCTGAAGATCCAGGCCCATTGTCTTCAGCGGGGTGCCGTGATGGGTCTGGAGCAGCACCTGGCCGGGCCGCTTCACCAGCCGCCGGTCGAAGTTGACGTTGTTCACCAGGTACTTGGAGCGCGCGAGAGCCTGCCAGTAGCGGTACGACCCCGGGGCGAGCGGACGGGTCCCGGTGGGGACGGTGTGCGCGTCCTCGGGGCGGCAGATCCAGGACGTGTGCAGCCCGGGCACCAGTTCGCGGGCCTTCGCCTCGATCGCCGCCGGGTTGCAGGCGTAGCCGCGATGCCAGTACGCGGCGAACACCGCCCGGTCCGCGCGGACCGGCAGCCGCAGCTGGATGCGGTAATAGGCCTGGAGCGAGGCGGCCCGCGCCACCCGGCGCATGGCCCCGGTGAGTCGGCGCAGCCGCCCGCGCAGCAGCTTCGCGGACCACAGGGCGCGGTATGTGCGATGGGCGCCGACCCGGATCAGTCCGTGGCGCAGCCGGGCGCGCCGCGCGGCGGGGGCACCGGGGGTGCGGTAGCGGGCGCAGTGGGCGCGGGCGCGGCGGAAGAACTCGGTGCGGCTGCCGTGCGGCAGCCTGCCGCGGGTGGTGAACAGCGTCGAGAAATGGTCGAGCATCCTGCGGAAGATCACCGGCCGCCACGCGGCGAGTGCGGGGCGGGCGTCGATGAACGCGAAGACCCGGTCGTACTGGTCGAAGATGTCGAAGTGCTTGCGGCTGGTGGTGGAGAGGATGTTGCCCTGACGCCGCTGCCGGTAGCCGACGCACACCTGGTCGAGGACCGCGATCGAACCGGCGGCCATCAGCACCGGGTAGGTCCAGGGGGTGTCCTCGTAGTAGCCGGGCGGGAAGGTGAACCCCTCGGCCTCGACGAACGCGCGGCGGTACGCCTTGTTCCAGACGACCATCAGGACCTTCAGCAGGCCGGGCCGGTCGGCGAGCGTGAACGTGGCAGGGCCGGTCTCGGTGAGATGCTCGGCGAACGTGTTGCGTACCCTTTCGCCGGTCCAGTACGTCCGGGCGTAGTCGTAGACCAGGACGTCGGGTTCGCCGGTCTCCCCGATCCGGTCGGCGATGGCCCGCAGGGCGCCGGGGGCGAGGGTGTCGTCGCTGTCCAGGAAGATCAGATAATCGCCGGTGGCCTCCGCGATTCCGGCGTTGCGGGCGAGGCCGAGACCCACGTTCTCCGGCAGGTGCAGGGGCCGTACCCGGCTGTCGCGTGCGGCGAACCCGTCGATGATCGCGCCGCAGGAATCGGGGGAGCAGTCGTCGACCGCAATGATCTCGAAGTCCTCGAAGGACTGGGTCAGCACCGAGTCCAGGCTCTCGTCCAGATACGCCTGAACCTGGTACGCGGGCACGATGACACTGAACCGGGGCACAACACATCCATGGGTCGTTCGCTGGCGCGGGCGGGTGGTCCGCAAACGGCCGATGGAGTGCGAGGGTTACGCCGAACGTGGCCTTCGCGCGAAGTGCCAGGTGGGGCGGGTCCCGTTATGGGTAACGGGACCCGCCCCACGTTGACGCGCATCTGATGATTCCGGTCGGTTCGGTGTGCGGCTACTTCACCGCCCCCGCCATCACGCCGGAGACGAACTGGCGCTGGAAGGCGAAGAACACCGCGAGCGGAATCACCATCGAGACGAAGGCGCCGGGCGCCAGCACATCGATGTTGTTGCCGAACTGCCGCACCTGCTGCTGCAGCGCCACGGTGATCGGCGGGGAGTCGGAGTCCGCGAAGATCAGGGCGACCAGCATGTCGTTCCACACCCAGAGGAACTGGAAGATCCCCAGCGAGGCGATCGCCGGACCGCCCAGCGGCATCACGACCCGGGTGAAGAGCCGGATCTCGCCGGCCCCGTCGAGCCGTGCCGCCTCCAGGAGTTCACGCGGGATCTCCGCGAAGAAATTCCGCAGCAGGAAGATCGCGAACGGCAGCCCGAAGGCGGTGTGGAAGAGAATCACGCCGAGCGTCGTCTCGAAGATCCCGATTTCACCGAAGAGCTTGGAGACCGGGACGAGGGCGACCTGCACGGGGACCACCAGCAACCCGACGACCAGCAGGAACCACCAGTCGCGGCCGGGGAAGTCCATCCAGGCGAAGGCGTACCCGGCCAGTGAACCGATCACCACGACCAGGACGGTCGCGGGCACGGTGATCATGACCGTACTCAGCAGGGAGTGGGTAATGGTCGAATTGTCCAGCAGCCGACTGTAGTTGTCGAAGGTGAGCTCGGACGGGGCGGTGAAGACCTTCCACCAGCCCGTCGCCGCGATGTCGTCGGCGCCGCGCAACGAGGAGAGGAGCAGCCCGATGGTCGGCATCAGCCAGAACAGGCCCACCAGGATGAGGAAGACCCGCATCGCGCCGCCGCCGGTGCGGGCCGCGATCCGTGAGCCGAGGGACTGCGTCGCCTTCGCCGTAGGCGTGGTCATCGGCGCCCCTCCTTCCGAATCCGCCGAATATTGCTGTGCTTTCCCGGGGGACAACCCCCGGACCCCCGGCCGGAGGCGGCCGTGGCCGACGGAGTCGTCATCGGCGCCCCTCCTTCCGAATCCGCCGAATATTGAAGATCATCACCGGGATCACCAGCAGCAGCAGGAGTACGGCGATGGCGCTGCCGATCCCGAGATCCGCGTCCGTGCCGAACGAGGACCGGTACAGCTGCAGCGCCAGGACGTTCGCGTCGTCCTGGGAGGAGCCCGGCGCGATGATGAAGACCAGATCGAAGATCTTCAGCACGTTGATCATCAGGGTGACCAGCACCACCGCCAGGACGGGCGCGAGCATCGGCACGGTGATCCGGCGGAACACCTGCCACTCGTTCGCCCCGTCCACCCGGGCCGCTTCGAGGAGTTCACGTGGCAGACCCGCAAGGCCCGCCGCGATCAGCACCATGGCGAAGCCCGCCCACATCCAGACGTAACTCCCGATGATCCCGGGTGTCACCAGGGACGGGCCGAGCCAGTCGACCCCGTTGTACGGCTCCCTGAAGTTCGATGCGGGTAGCTTGAGCAGGGCGCCGTCGGCGGAGGCGGGCAGGGTGAACGTACCGTCCGCGGCGGCCGTCGCCGAGCCGACCACCTTGCCGCCCTTGACCGCCTCGACCTTGAGCCCCTTGAGGCCGAGTTCCTTGGTGTCGACGACATTGGGCTTCCCGCCGCCGCCCTTGGTGAAGTCCAGCCACGCGGTGCCGGTGACCTTCCCGGACTCCGTCGGGGCCGCCTTCGCCGGCTTCGCGTCCGTCGGCATCTTCGTGGGCGCCACACCGACCAGCGGCAACCGCACGGGTACGCCGGCCTGTACCGGCGCCTTCGTGACGAACGACCCGCCGCCGCCCGCCTTCAGCGGATGGACCGGCAGCGGATGCGCCTTCGGATAGCCGGCCGACTCGGCGAACGTGTCGTGCACACCCACCCAGACGGCGTTGGCGACCCCCCGCTCCGGCGCCTGGTCGTACACCAGCCGGAAGATGATGCCTGCCGCCAGCATCGAGATCGCCATCGGCATGAAGACGATCAGCTTGAACGCCGTGCCCCAGCGGATCCGCTCGGTCAGCACCGCGAAGATCAGCCCCAGCGCGGTGGAGATCGTCGGCGCGAAGACGACCCAGATCGCGTTGTTCTTGACCGCTGTGCGGATGGTGTCGTCCGTGAACAGCGCCTTGTAGTTGTCGAGGCCGGCGAAGCCCGTACCCGACTGGTCGAAGAACGACCGGTAGACGGAGTACACGATCGGATAGACCACGAGCGCACCGAGCAGCACCAGCGCAGGCAGCAGGAAGATCGTTGCGATGATCTTCCGGGTGCCGGTCACACTCCGGCGCGGGCTTGTGAGATCGGGGCGCACTGAGCGCTCAGGGGGACGCTTGTCGGCGGGGGGCACCGCGTCGGCGCCCCCCGCTGTCGCTGTCGTCATCCCGTCAGCTCTTGTACGCCTTGGCCGCGTCGGACTCCAGTTTCGCCTGGGTCCCCGCGATGTCCTTCGGGTTCTTCAGGAAGTCCTGGAGCGTCTTCCACTCGCCCTTCCCGGGCGTCCCGCCGAACGACTGCGGGGCCTGGTCGGACATGTCGAACCGGACTGCGTCACCGGCCGCGATCAGCGCCTTCGCCATGGTGCGCTGCACCTCGTTCGGATACGCGGCGGCGTCCAGGGACTTGTTCGGCGAGATGAATCCGCCCTGCTCGGCCCAGATCTTCGCGGCATCGGCCGAGGCCAGCCAGGTCAGCAGGGCCTGGGCGCCCTTGCTGTCCTTCAGCGCCACTGCCGCGTCGCCGCCGGTCACCACGGGCGACTCGGCGCCGACCGCCGGGAACGGAAACACCTTGGCGTCCGTGCCGATCTTCGCCTTGGTCTGAGCGATGTTGACGCCGACGAAGTCGCCCTCGAAGACCATGGCGCCCTTCGGCTGGTCACCGCCGGTGAAGGTCTGGGTGACCGAGGCCGGGAACTCCGTCTGCAGGGCACCGTCGGCGCCGCCCGCGATCAGGGACGGCTTGCCGAAGAGTTCGGCGAGCGTCGTCAGCGCGTCCTTGACGGACGGGTCGGTCCACTTGATCTTGTGCTGCGCCAGCTGGTCGTACTTCTCCGGGCCCGCCTGGGAGAGGTAGACGTTCTCGAACCAGTCGGTGAGCGTCCAGCCGTCCGCGCCGCCGACCGAGACCGGGGTGACACCCGAGGCGGAGACCGTCTCGGCCGTCGCCATGAAGTCCTTCCAGGTCTTCGGCTCACTCGCCCCCGCGTTCTCGAACGCCTTGGCGTTGTACCAGATCAGGGACTTGTTGGCGGCCTTGAAGTAGACGCCGTACTGGGTGCCGTCCACCGCGCCGAGGTCCTGCCAGACCTTCGCGTAGTTCTTCGCCAGCTGCGCTTTCGCTTCGGCGCCGACCGGCTTGGCCCACTTCTTTTCCACAGCCTGCTTGATCGCACCCACCTGCGGGATCATCGCGACGTCCGGCGGCTGGCCGCCCGCGATCTTCGTACCGAGGAAGTTGACGATAGGGTCCTGCGCCGGGACGAAGGTGACCGTGGCCCCCGTGCGCTTCTCGAACTCCTTGAGGACCTTGAGGAAGTTGGCCTGCTCGGGCCCGGTCCAGACGGCCGCGACCGAGATCTTCTCGCCGTCCAGCTTGGGCAGTGCGACGGCCGAGGAGCTCGGCTCGTCACTGCCGGACCCTCCGCTCGTCTTTCCCTTTCCGCTGCCGCCGTCGTCGCCGCAGCCGGTGAGGGCCAGTGCGCCGACGGCGGTGAACACCATCGCGGCCCTGCGAATCCGAAGCGTTGTGCGCATCGCTGCCCCGTCTCTCCTGTGCGCGTGAACGGACGGGCGGGACCGCCGGTGGGTCGGCGGTGCCGCTCGTCCATCAGGTCGTCCTGTGCGCACAGTCCTACGCCCGGTGCACGGACGCCGCAATACCGCTTTCAGCCCCAACTGATCGATTGTGATGGGCTCGTGACGTGAAGTCAGTCTTCTTCGGGTCGTCGGACGGGCTTGCGGATGAAGCCCGTCGAGGGGGCCTCCCCCATGCCCTTGAGGCCATGGGGGAGGCCGAGGCCGCACCGGCGACCGGGGTGAGGACCTCTCAGGAGTGGTAGGGCTCGAGCGGAGCTATTCGCTCGGCGTTCACCGAACGGGCGGCCCGGTCCAGAGCGCTGGCCAGCAACGCCAGGTCCGTCGGTCCGTTGCCCAGTTCCCGGACCGGGCGCCGGGTCGGCGGATCGCCCATCCGCTCCCACTCCAGTGGGACGACGGTGGGCCTCAGGGTCGCGGTGCGCGGAATGCGGCCCGTGACCCGGCCGCCCTGGAACGGCGTCACCCGCCCGTCCGGATGTCCCAGCCGGCCGCGGCCGGGTGCCGGATCCTCCGGCGAGGGTGCGACGACGGGTGCGTCGAGCACCGCGCGCAGCCGCGCCCCACGGGCAAGCTCCGTGTCCTCCGTGCGGTCGGCACGGGCGGACGTCGCGACCAGATGCACGCCCAGCCGGCCGCCGTCCCTGGCGACGGACTCCAGCGCCCGTACGACCGAACCGGCGGCGGGCCGTCCAGGGCTGCCGAGCGCGGGGGCGACCAGGGCGTCGAAGTCGTCGACGAGGACGACGAGCCGGGGCAGCGGCGACGGACCGGGATCCGCGGACCGCGCGGCGGCGGGCCGCAGCCGGAGCGTGCCGCTCATCGCCGGGTCCAGGTCACCGCGCTGCTCGGCGGTGCTGAGGGCGCGTCGGCCGACCGTCTGCTGCGCCACGTCGTGCCGGGCATGCCAGTCGTTGAAGTCGAGCCGCCCGAGCAGCTCGGCCCGCCGCTTCAGCTCGCCGCCCAGGGCCTGGGCGAACTCGCGCATTCTGACCGGATCGGAGGCGACCAAATGGGTGAACGCATGCGGAAGTTCCGCGCAGGGATGCAGGCTTTCGCCGCGCTCACCACCGGCTCCGTCGACCAGCAGGATGCCGAGCCGGTCGGGCCGGGCGGCAGCGGCCAGCGAGGCGGCGACGGCGCGCAGCAACTCCGTACGTCCACTGCCCGCCGGGCCCTCGATGAGGAGGTGGGGTCCTTCATCGGCCAGATCGACACTGACTGCGCCCCTGGCCCCGGCCCCGAGAACGACGACGGGCCGCCCGGCAGAGGCGGCGGGTGGGGGCGAGGTTGCGGTGCCGGGCGCGGCGGTGGCGGCCATGGGCGTGCCGGTGGCCGTTGCATGCTCCGTCCCGGGAACGGCGCGGGAGCCGGCGAAGTCGCCGGGCGCGCCGCCGTAATGCTGCGCACCGACGTGAGGTGCGGGCGCGGCGGGGTGGGGAGTGCGGCCCGAGCCGGACGGGTCGGTGTCCGGGTACAGGGTGCGGCCGGAACCCGGGCTGTCCATGCCCGGGTAGGGGGTGCGGCCTGAGCCGGGGGTGTCCGTGCCCGGGTAGGGGGTGCGGCCCGAACCGGCCGTTGTACGGCCCTCGTCGCGGCCGAAGGCATGTCGTGACATGCCTGCGTGCGTGTCGTTCGCCGTCCCGGGGTACGGAATGCGGCCCGATGTGCTGGACGTCTCACCGTTCGGGTACGGCGTGCGGCCGGACCAGGCGGATTCACTCCCCGGGTACGGCGTACGGCCCGAGCCCGACGACTCGCTGCCGGGATATGCGGTGCGCCCCGACCCCCGTCCGTAGTCCTCATCGGACCTCTGGGCGTCGGCTCCCGCCGGGCCCGGGACCGGCACCGTGCGCTGTGCCCCCACGCGAGGGCCCGCGCTGCCCGGGTATGGCGTACGGCCCGAACCGCGGGCGTCCACGGCTGCCGCCTCCGGATCGACGGCACCGGCGGAACCGGTGACGCCGCCACCGCCGCTCCAGCTCCCCGCCCCACGCACCGTCGCCCCCGGCTGGATCTCGGAGGTCGAGGCCCAGCGGGCCAGCAGGGAAGCCGGGGTGGCTCTGGCCAGGCCCAGTTCGTCCAGCAGACGGGCGGACCGGGGGAGGGCTGCTGCCGGTGGGCGGCCGGGCGCGGTCGCCCGACCCTCCGTACGCAGGGGTGCGAGCGCCCGCCCGAACCGCTCCGCCCACGCCACCGACACCGCGTCCACGGCGGCCACGGTGCCGTGGCCCGCAGCCTGTCCGCCCGCTGTGCGCAGCAGCCGCAGTGCCGTCGCCACGTCGCCGCTCAGCATCGCCACCGCTCCGCACTCGCGGAAGGCGATCGACGCCTGGCAGGCCGCCTCGTATGTCGCCGCGACGGGCGAGGTGGGCGAAGCGGCCGGCGTCTCGGCCAGACAGATCAGATGGATCCCGGCTGCCGCACCCGCGGCGGCCAGCCGTGCCGTGGTCTCGCGCAGCACCGCGGATCCGGGGTCGCCGTCGACGATCACCACGGTGTACGGCCCCTCGTACCGCCGGGCGGTCTCGGCGACCGTGCTCCGGTCGACACTGGCCCAGCCGGTGCCGAGCGGCCCGTCGTCCAGCCGGCGCATCAGCTCCGTCGTGCGCGCCGTCGCCTGCTCACGGTCGTACGCGAGCAGGAGCCGGCAGTCCTGCCCGTGCATCGGCCGCAGATGGGGCAGCCAGCCGAGCCATGCCCACTCGCGCCTGCGCTCGTCGGCGCTGCGGGCACGGTCCGTGCTGATGAGCACGATCTCCAGGTCGGCCGGGGAGTGCAGCGCGGCGAGCTGCGCCACCGTCGAGCGGGCGAGCCCGGCCAGCCGCTCCCGCGGACCGGCGAGCCCCAGCGAACCGGCCTCCCGAAGTCCCACGGTCACCGGCACTGCGGGCAGCTCCGCCCGCTCCGTGGTGCCGAGCCGGACCACGAGCGCCTCGGGGTGCTGGGCGTCGCGCTCCCACAGCCGGGGCCCGGGCCCGAGCGCGGTCAGCAGCACGGCCGCCGGGTCGGGCCATGTTCCCGCCGAGGACGAGCGCGGCCGCGGTACGGACGCGAGCGGGCCCTGCAGGCCCACCGCCCCTGCCTCGTCGGGCGCCGCCTCGCTCTTGTTCCCCGCCAGCCTGCGAGCCCAGGCCCCTATCCCGCCGCGCCGGGGCGTCTGGTCGTTCGGGAAGCGGCCGGACGCCCGCCGGGCGGTGCCCCGTGCGCCCCCGTCGTCCGACCCGGCCGACGCGCCGCCCTCGTACGCCACGTGTGCGGCGCCCACGCTGTACGCGTGACCGGTGGCGTATCCGTTCGGTTCCGCCGCGAGGTTGCCCGCCGCCCGTGCGACCCGCAGATGCCCCTCGCCGTCCGGCGCAGTCGCCAGCGACGGCGTGGGCGAGCCCGACGTCAGCCGGAGCGTCGATTCGCCGAGCCGCAGCAGCGCGCCCGGCCTCAGCCGGACCGGGCGGTCGCGGACCTCCGTACCGTCCAGCGAGGTGCCGTTCGTGGAGCCCAGGTCGGCGACCGAGACCGCGCCGTCCTCGGAGACCGTCACCGCGCAATGCAGCCGGGACACATCGGGGTCGTCGAGCGGGACGTCCGCGTCGGCGGACCGGCCGATCAGTATCTGTCCGCCGTGCAGCAGATGGACGCCGCCCGCATCGGGCCCCGCGACCACGTGCAACTGCGCCGGAACGGCGTCGGCCGCCGTCTCGTCCTCCCCGGGGACCTGGAGCGAGAGCACCGCGCCGTCGACCAGCGGCGGCTCGCCGAGCGCGCACCGCTGCGCGTCGAGCCGGTCGTGGCCGGCGAACAGCACCACCGCGCCGCTGCCGAGCGAGCCGTCGGGCCCGGAGACGGCGGCGGCCAGGTTGGAGGCCACGGTGGCGAGTGCCGTCCCCGCGGGGGCGGTGACGAGCACGTCGCAGGCGCGCGCCGGGGTCTGGCCGCTGCGCGGCGCGAGGACGGTCAGCCGGATCTGCATCGCCGTCAGCGGTCCCTTCTGCGCGGGCTGCCCGGCAGGGGAAACGCCCTGTGATTCCCCCCACCCGGCACGGACGCGTCGTCCGGTACAGGTCGTCACGTACCGCGAGGCTCCGACCCCACAGTTCCGTGCTGGAGGCATCCTCGCACCTGCCGCTGACAACACGCCCGCGGGCCACCTCGAAGTGATCTTGAAAGGTCGGCTGTGGGCCCAAAAGTGCCTGCTTGCGGTGGTACCCGGAGCGGCGCACGGAAGCCGGGCAATCGTCGGAATCCGGCCGGGCGCACATTTGTGCGGCAACCATCTGTCCGGTGTGGGCGTCTTCTTTCGGACACGATGGCTCACACCTTGTCCATGACCGGAAGGTGACGACCGGTGACCCGTTCGAAGCCCCCGGAGCGGCATTAGAGTGGGCCGGAAACTCCCGGGCGGGCCCCGGGGGGCCGTAAGCACCACGATCAGCAGGGAGCGCATGACGTGCGGCCGGTAGGCAGCAAGTACCTGCTCGAAGAGCCGCTGGGACGCGGCGCGACGGGCACCGTCTGGCGCGCCCGCCAGCGGGAGACCGCAGGCTCCGAGGCGGCCGTCGCCGGCCAGCCCGGCGAGACCGTGGCCATCAAGGTCCTCAAGGAGGAGCTCGCCAACGACGCGGACGTGGTGATGCGGTTCCTGCGCGAGCGGTCCGTGCTGCTGCGGCTCACCCACGAGAACATCGTGCGCACCCGCGACCTGGTCGTCGAGGGCGATCTCCTCGCCCTCGTGATGGATCTGGTCGACGGTCCCGATCTGCACCGCTACCTCCGCGAGAACGGCCCGCTCACCCCCGTGGCCGCCTCGCTCCTCACCGCCCAGATCGCGGACGCGCTCGCCGCCAGCCACGCCGACGGTGTCGTCCACCGCGACCTGAAGCCGGCGAACGTCCTGCTGTCCGAGCGCGACGGCCAGATGCATCCGATGCTGACCGATTTCGGCATCGCGCGACTCGCCGATTCCCCGGGCCTGACCCGGACCCATGAGTTCGTCGGCACGCCCGCCTATGTGGCGCCGGAGTCCGCCGAGGGCCGCCCGCAGACCTCCGCCGTCGACATCTACGGCGCGGGCATCCTGCTGTACGAGCTGGTCACCGGGCGTCCACCGTTCTCCGGCGGCACGGCCCTCGAGGTCCTGCACCGGCACCTCAGTGAGGAGCCCCGCCGCCCCACCACCGTCCCGGCGCCGCTCTGGACGGTCATAGAGCGCTGCCTGAGCAAGGACCCGGACGGGCGGCCCAGCGCGGAGAACCTGGCGCGCGGCCTGCGCACCGTCGCGGCCGGCATCGGTGTGCACGCCACCTCGGCGCAGATCGCGGCCGCCGACGGCGTGGGCGCCCTGCTCGCGCCCGACCCGGCGCCCGCAGCCGTGCCGGAGACCCCCGGCGCGGCCGACCCGACGCAGGTGCTGCCGAGCAATGCGGGTGCGTACGACCCGAACGCGGCGACCAGCGTCATGCAGCACTCACCCGGCCAGGGGTACGGACCGGGGCAGGGCCAGGGCGGGCACGCCGACCCGACCGCGGTCATGCCGCCCGTACCGCAGCGCCCCGACGGTCCGCCGCAGCCCGACGGCCCGCACCCGTGGCAGTCCCAGCTGCAGGCGGCCCGCGACCGCAACGAGCAGACGCAGGTCCAGTACCTCGACCCGAGCCAGGATCCGCTGCGCCGTCGGCCGCAGCGCCAGCCGCAGCAGCAGGCTCCGCAGCACCAGCAGCAGCCGCAGCGCCAGCAGTACCCGCAGCAGCAGCCCCAGCAGTACCCCCAGCGCCGCCAGCAACCGCAACAGCCCCAGCGGCAGCAGTACGCGCCTCCGCAGCAGCCGGCCCCGCGCCAGCCCCGCGAGCCGAGGCAGCGCAGCGCCAACCCGATGAAGATCCCGGGTCTCGGCTGCCTCAAGGGCTGCCTGTTCACGGTGGTGCTGCTCTTCGTCGCGGGCTGGCTGATCTGGGAACTGACGCCGTTGCAGGACTGGATCGGACAGGGGCAGAGCTACTGGAACGCGATCGGCGACGCGGTCTCCTCCGTCACCGACTGGCTCTCGAAACTGGGCAGCAGTAGTGGCCCCTGACAGAGCCCGCATCATCAACTTCGTAGCTTTGTCGACTTCTGCGGGGCGATTTCGCCCGCAGAAGTGGAGGTTGGCGCCATCCAGGGCACGTAACACCCCGATCGCCGCGTAACTTTGTCGACCGGGGGTCCAACGCCAGCCGCTGAGGGAGCAGTCTTGGCACGGAATATCGGCAGCCGGTACACCGCCCACCAGATCCTGGGGCGCGGCAGCGCCGGCACGGTGTGGCTCGGCGAGGGTCCTGAGGGCCCCGTCGCCATCAAGCTGCTCCGTGAGGACCTCGCGTCCGATCAGGAGCTGGTCGGACGCTTCGTCCAGGAGCGCACCGCGCTGCTGGGGCTCGACCACCCGCACATCGTCGGCGTCCACGACCTCGTCGTGGACGGCAACGACCTGGCGCTGGTCATGAACCTGGTACGCGGTACGGATCTGCGCACCCGCCTCGACCGCGAGCGCCGCCTCGCCCCCGAGGCAGCGGTCGCGATCATCGCGGATGTCGCCGACGGCCTCGCGGCCGCGCACGCCGCCGGAGTGGTCCACCGCGACGTCAAGCCGGAGAACATCCTGCTCGACATGGAGGGGCCGCTCGGCCCCGGCGGCTCGCACCCCGCGCTGCTCACCGACTTCGGCGTGGCCAAGCTGATAGACACCCCGCGCCGCACCAAGGCCACGAAGATCATCGGTACGCCGGATTATCTGGCCCCCGAGATCGTCGAGGGCCTCCCGCCGCGCGCCGCCGTCGACATCTATGCCCTCGCGACGGTGCTGTACGAGCTCCTCGGGGGCTTCACGCCCTTCGGCGGCGGCCACCCCGGTGCGGTGCTGCGCCGCCACGTCACGGAGACCGTGGTCCCGCTTCCCGGTATCCCCGAGGAGCTCTGGCAGCTTCTGGTGCAGTGCCTGGCCAAGGCTCCGGCCTCCCGGCTGCGCGCCTCCGAGCTCGCGGCGCGTCTGCGCGAGCAGCTCCCGCAGCTGGCCGGCATCCCGCCCCTGGATGTCGACGAGCCGGACGCCGAACCGGAACCTCAGCCCTACGACGAGCAGCAGTACACCCCGGCCCCCGACGAGCCCCGCCGTCGCGGCGCGGTCCCGCTGGTCCCCGGCGCCTCCCCGGACTCCAACCGGGACACCCACACCAGCATGCGCGTCCCTGGCCCCGACGAGCTCTCCGGCGGCCCCCGGGGCACCGCCCGGGCCCCCCGCGCCCCCGGCCAGCCCCGTCCGGGCTCGGCGCGGAACAAGTCGGCGGCCATCCGCAAGCGCCGGATCACGCTGGGCGCGGTGGCGCTGGTGCTGTGCGCGGCCCTGGGCGTGGGCGGCTGGCTGGCCTTCGCCGGCAACGACGCGGACGCGACTCCGCAGGACACGAAGAATTCGGCGCCGGCGGCTCCGTAACCGCGCCGCGACTGCATGGATCCCCGCGGAAAGGACGGCCCGGGGATGGTCCGGGCCGACAGCCGTTACGCTGGACCCGTGGCAGTCGTCGATATTTCCGAAGAGCTGAAGTCCCTCTCCTCGACCATGGGGTCGATCGAGGCCGTCCTGGACCTCGAAGCGCTGAGGGCGGACATCGCCGCGCTCGAGGAGCAGGCGGCGGCGCCGTCCCTCTGGGACGACCCGGAGGCGGCGCAGAAGATCACCAGCAAGCTTTCGCACCTCCAGGCCGAGGTCCGCAAGACCGAGACCCTCCGCGGCCGTATCGACGATCTTGAGGTTCTCTTCGAGCTCGCCGAGGACGAGGGCGACGCCGACGCCCTCGCCGAGGCCGAGAGGGAGCTGGAGGCCGTCAGGAAGGCGCTCGACGAGATGGAGGTCCGTACCCTCCTCTCCGGCGAGTACGACTCCCGTGAGGCGCTGGTCAACATTCGTGCCGAGGCCGGTGGCGTCGACGCCGCCGACTTCGCCGAGAAGCTCCAGCGCATGTACATCCGCTGGGCCGAGCGGCACGGGTACAAGACCGAGGTCTACGAGACGTCGTACGCGGAAGAGGCCGGCATCAAGTCGACCACCTTCGCCGTCCAGGTCCCGTACGCCTACGGCACGCTCTCCGTCGAGCAGGGCACCCACCGGCTCGTCCGGATCTCGCCCTTCGACAACCAGGGCCGTCGCCAGACGTCCTTCGCGGGTGTCGAGGTGCTGCCGGTCGTCGAGCAGACCGACCACATCGAGATCGACGAGTCCGAGCTCCGCGTCGACGTGTACCGTTCCTCCGGTCCGGGTGGCCAGGGCGTCAACACGACCGACTCCGCGGTGCGCCTGACCCACCTGCCGACCGGCATCGTCGTCTCCTGCCAGAACGAGCGTTCGCAGATCCAGAACAAGGCGTCCGCGATGAACGTCCTCCAGGCGAAGCTCCTTGAGCGCCGCCGTCAGGAGGAGCAGGCCAAGATGGACGCGCTCAAGGGCGACGGCGGCAACTCCTGGGGCAACCAGATGCGTTCGTACGTTCTGCACCCGTACCAGATGGTCAAGGACCTGCGCACGGAGTTCGAGATCGGCAACCCGGAAGCGGTCTTCAACGGTGAGATCGACGGCTTCCTGGAGGCGGGCATCCGCTGGCGGAAGCAGCGCGAGAAGTAGCCACCGAAGCGTACGAACGGCGGTGCCGGGCCCCCTCGAGGGGTTCCGGCACCGCCGTTCTCGTTAGCCGACCCGGCCGGGCCGGCACACGGAATTCCGTCCCGGGAAAGGGAGTTGGGGCTGCGAGTTGCGTGGGCGCCATGGTGACTGCGTCACAGTCGTGATTCTGAATGACGGTCAACCGGCAGCAAAACGGTGCACATTGCACGGAACGGGCTTGACGTAGTCCTTATCTCTGGACAGGGTGCTACTGCAGCATGCGTATGTCTGGGACGGGTGTGAACGGGGAGGGCGGCTTGGCCACGGCGCGACGTGGCCCGGGCCGAGTGCGCAACCCCCGGCAGAGCCGTGAGCCCGCATATGGCTGCTCCACTGACGAGAACAGCTACTGGGGGTAGCAGCAGATGACCAAGAAGACGCGGGTCCGCGTCGCGCGGATAGCCGCAGGTGCGGTAATCGCCGCGGGTGCCTCGCTGACCGCTGCCGGCGCGGCGCAGGCCGTCGGCATCGGTGTCAACATCGGCGGTCTCTCCGTCAACGCGCAGGCCGACGACAGCGGCCTGGGTATCGACGCCGGACTCGGTAGCGAGAACGGCGAGAGCGACGGCGGCAGCGACGCGGCCGGCGGCGGTGACAACGGAGGCCAGGGCGGTACGACCTCCGACGGCGGCGCCGGCAACGGTGGTGCCGCTGACAACGGTGGCGCGGCCGACAACGGTGGTGCCGCCGACAACGGTGGCGCGGCCGACAACGGTGGTGCCGCCGACAACGGTGGCGGCAACGGCA
>NZ_JBHVFU010000016.1:61521-161646 GCF_042801455.1 Streptomyces sp. NPDC057565
AACGGTGGTGCGGCCGACAACGGTGGTGCTGCTGACAACGGTGGCGGCAACGGCAACGGTGGCGCCGCTGACAACGGTGGTGCGGCCGACAACGGTGGTGGCAACGGCAACGGTGGTGCGGCTGACAACGGTGGTGCGGCCGACAACGGTGGTGCTGCTGACAACGGTGGCGGCAACGGCAACGGTGGCGCCGCTGACAACGGTGGTGCGGCCGACAACGGCGGTGCCGCTGACAACGGTGGTGCGGCCGACAACGGTGGTGCGGCCGACAACGGCGGCGGCAACGGCAACAGCGGCGGCAACGGCAACGGTGGCTCCGGCGGCGACGATTCCACCGGTGGCGACGTCGGCACCTGCACCGTCGACCTCGACGGCGCCGAGTGTGCGGACAACACCGACACCGACTCGGTCGGCAACCAGCCGGTCGAGCAGGGCAAGGGCAAGGACGAGCTCGCCGAGACCGGTGCGGCCGAGACCACGTTCCTGCTGGTCGGCGCCGCGACGATGATCGCCGGTGGCATCGGCTTCCGGATCCTGCCGCGTCTGGTGAACGGTCGTACGGTCGCCTAAGGCCTGTGGCCGCCAGGTAAGCCTACGTACACAGAAGGGCCCGGGACATGGCGTCCCGGGCCCTTCCACGTGCTCTCACTCCCGTCGCACGGGCGGCTACGGACAGCTACACGGTCTGGTGTGCCAGCAGCGCCAGCGCGCCCACCAGCACCACCAGCAGGGCGACCAGCATCGCCGGGCTCAGCCCCGCGAACGGTCCCTGACCCTGCTGCTGCAGCCGTGCGCGGCTGGCCCGGCATACGGGGCATCGGCCCTCGTTGACAGGCGCCGCGCAGTTTGCGCACACCAGTCGGTCATAGGTCATGCGCTTTCCTCCTCCCGCGCGGCGGAGCCGCATACGCCTTCTCTCCGCACAACGCTCATGGAAACGCATCCGTTCCCCCTCCACTGTGCCAGGTCGCGCGGAATTCGGCGCGGCCCGCCGGAGAACACCCGGTCCGTTCCGGTTCCGGTCGCGCTCCCACCCGGTTCCGTTCCGCCATAAATCACCCATCACGGGACGCGCGCCTGCACGGCTGAGCCCGGTTCGCGTATGGTCACGCACACCTACCCCCGGCCGACCGTGGTGCATCCGTGATCCGATTCGACAACGTCTCCAAGACCTACCCGAAGCAGAGCCGTCCCGCTCTACGGGATGTGTCTCTCGATATCGAGAAGGGTGAGTTCGTCTTCCTGGTGGGCTCTTCCGGCTCCGGCAAGTCCACCTTCATGCGACTCATCCTCCGTGAGGAGCGCGCCAGTCAGGGCATGGTTCACGTCCTCGGCAAGGACCTCGCGCGCATGTCCAACTGGAAGGTGCCGCACATGCGCCGCCAGCTGGGCACCGTCTTCCAGGACTTCCGCCTGCTCCCCAACAAGACCGTCGCGGAGAACGTGGCGTTCGCCCAGGAAGTCATCGGCAAGCCGCGCGGCGAGATCCGCAAGGCGGTTCCCCAGGTCCTCGACCTCGTCGGGCTCGGCGGCAAGGAGGACCGGATGCCCGGTGAGCTCTCCGGTGGTGAGCAGCAGCGCGTGGCGATCGCGCGGGCGTTCGTGAACCGTCCCATGCTGCTGATCGCGGACGAGCCGACCGGCAACCTCGACCCGCAGACCTCCGTGGGCATCATGAAGCTCCTGGACCGGATCAACCGGACCGGGACCACCGTCATCATGGCGACCCACGACCAGAACATCGTCGACCAGATGCGCAAGCGCGTCATCGAGCTGGAGCAGGGCCGTCTTGTACGCGACCAGGCCCGCGGCGTCTACGGCTATCAGCACTGAGCGGTCCCGGCCGAGCCGGAACCGCTGAGCAACGAGTACTGAAAGGACGCCATGCGCGCCCAGTTCGTCCTGTCGGAGATCGGCGTCGGTCTCCGTCGCAACCTCACGATGACCTTCGCCGTCGTCGTCTCCGTCGCCCTCTCGCTCGCCCTGTTCGGCGGCGCGCTGCTGATGCGTGAACAGGTCAGCACGATGAAGGACTACTGGTACGACAAGGTCAATGTCTCGATCTTCCTCTGCAGCAAGAGCGACGCGGAGTCGGTGCCGAAGTGCGCCAAGGGTGCCGTCACCAAGGAGCAGAAGGAACAGATCGAGGGCGACCTCAAGAAGATGGAGGCCGTCCAGACGGTCACCTACGAGTCGGCCGACCAGGCGTACAAGCACTACCAGGACCAGTTCGGCGATTCGCCGATGGCCGGCAACATCACGCCGGACCAGATGCAGGAGTCGTTCCGGGTCAAGCTCCACGACCCGAAGAAGTACAAGGTCGTCGCCACCGCCTTCGCCGGACGTGACGGGGTGCAGTCCGTCCAGGACCAGAGAGGGATCCTGGACAACCTCTTCGGCCTGATGAACGGCATGAATGTGGCCGCGCTCTTCGTGATGGCGCTGATGCTGGTCATTGCGCTGATGCTGATCGTGAACACCGTCCGGGTCTCGGCGTTCAGCCGGCGCCGCGAGACGGGCATCATGCGGCTCGTCGGCGCCTCCGGCTTCTACATCCAGATGCCGTTCATCATGGAGGCCGCGTTCGCCGGTCTCATCGGCGGCGTCCTCGCCTGCGTCATGCTGCTGGCCGGGCGGTACTTCCTGATCGACGGCGGACTGGCGCTCCAGTCGAAGCTCAACCTGATCGACTTCATCGGCTGGGACGCGGTCTTCACCAAGCTGCCCCTGGTCCTCGCGATCGGTCTGCTGATGCCGGCCGTGGCCGCGCTCTTCGCGCTCCGCAAGTACCTCAAGGTGTGACATGCGCCCCGTGGGGCGTGCGGCCAACCGGCCGTGCGCCCTCGGGGCGTTGGCCTAGACTCATCGCCATGTCGGGCCCTACGCATCGTCGCCGGCCCCGCGGCTTCGGCCGCGGGGCGGCCCTGACATTGGTCTTCGCGAGCGTCCTCGCCACGGCGGCGGCCACCGGGTCGCTGCCGAAGGGTGACGAGAGGGCTGCGGCGATAAAGGCCCGTTCCGTCGCCTCCACCGTCGACCGCGACGAGATCGCCGCCGCAGCGGCCGAGGCGGTGGCCGACGGCAAGTCGAGCACGGAGGCGGCCGAGAAGGTCGTCAGCCGCAGCGGGGACCGCTGGGGTGCGGTGTACGACGAGCGGGAGTACGAGGAGTTCGAGCAGGCCCTCGACGGCTCCTACACGGGCGTCGGTCTGGCCGCGAAGCGCTCCGCCGCCGGACTGGTCGCGGTGGCCCGGGTCCAGCCCGGCGGCCCCGCCTACCTGGCCGGCATCGAGCCCGGTGATCTGCTCCTTACGGTCGACGGCCGCCGGATCGACCGGCGCCCCGTCTCCGAGGTGGTCGCCCTGCTGCGCGGGGACCGTACGAGCGCCGGCGTGGGCACCACCGTCGTGTTGACGGTCCGGCGCGGCGTCACCGGCCCGGCCAGGACACTGACGCTGACCCGGGCCCGGCTCACCACCGAGGCCGTCACGGTCCGCAGGATCGGGGCGAAGCAGCTCGGATCGGACCGCTCCGATTCCTCCGGAGCTGTGCTGATCAAGGTCGACTCGTTCCCCAAGGGCTCGGGGGCCAGGATCCGCGACGCGGTCCGGGACGCACCGGCGGGCGCCGGGGTGCTGCTCGATCTCCGGGGCAACTCCGGAGGGCTGGTCACCGAGGCGGCGGTCGCCGCCTCCGGATTCCTCGACGGCGGACTGGTCGCCACGTATGACGTGCACGGCGCGCAGCGCGCCCTCTACGCCACGCGGGGCGGTGACACGGTCCGCCCGGTCGTCGTCCTCGTCGACGGCGGCACCATGAGTGCGGCCGAGCTGCTGACCGGAGCCCTCCAGGACCGGGGCCGCGCCGTCACCGTCGGTTCGCGCACCTTCGGCAAGGGGTCCGTGCAGATGCCCAGCAAGCTCCCGGGCGGCTCGGTGGCCGAGCTGACCGTCGGCCACTACCGCACGCCGGCGGGCCGCAGCGTCGACGGCCGCGGCATCACTCCGGACCTCGTGGTCTCCTCGCGGGCCCTCCAGAGGGCAGAGACAGTATTGAGTGGCCTCGGGGGCGGGTCGTAGTGCGAAAATGGCTGCACTATGGCTAAGGAAAAGGACACAGGGCGCAAGCTCATCGCGCAGAACAAGAAGGCGCGGCACGACTATCACATCCTCGACACCTACGAGTGCGGCCTCGTACTGATGGGCACCGAGGTCAAGTCGCTGCGGCTGGGCCGGGCCTCGCTGGTGGACGGCTTCGTCCAGATCGACCGGAACGAGGCGTGGCTGCACAACGTGCACGTCCCCGAGTATGTGCAGGGGACCTGGACCAACCACTCCGCCAAGCGCAAGCGCAAGCTGCTGATGCACCGGGCCGAGATCGACAAGCTGGAGTCGAAGTCGCAGGAGACGGGGCACACCATCGTGCCGCTCGCGCTGTACTTCAAGGACGGCCGGGTCAAGGTCGAGATCGCGCTCGCCAAGGGCAAGAAGGAGTTCGACAAGCGGCAGACGCTGCGCGAGAAGCAGGACCTGCGCGAGACGAACCGTGCGATCTCGGCAGCCCGGCGGCGGCAGCGGAGCGCCTGAGCGGGGCCCGCCGGGAATAGGCTGGCATCGTCGCACGTTGGTCACGTACGATGGCACTGCACTCCACAGCGGGTGCGCGCATTTGAAAAAACAACATGGGGATGATCGGTTTCGACAGCGGATGTCGAAGCAGGGGAAGCGTGTCGAGGAAGCGGCAATGATCTCGTAAACCATATGTCGCAACCAATAATCGCCAACACCAAGCGCGATTCCTTCGCCCTCGCTGCCTAAGTAGCGACTTGCGAAGTGTCAGCCCGGGGGTGATCCCGACCCGGATCCTGGCATCATCAAGGGATCTAAACTTCTAGGCCCGGTCACGGGGCCTGGAAGGAAATCAAACAGTGGCTGAGCCCGTCGGAGACTTGTTCGCGTGATTTCCGGGGCTGAGAAAAGCGCAGCGAACTGCACACGGAGAAGCCCTGGTTCTGCACCGTTGGACGCGGGTTCGATTCCCGCCATCTCCACAATTCCCATGTGAACGAGGACCCCGTTGCCCACCGGCAGCGGGGTCCTCGTTCTGTGTGCGGGTTCGGCGTCCTCGCGCCGGTGCGGGGTCACGCGCCGTTGCCGCGCACACGGATCCCGGCCGCCGCCACCGCGAGCGCCAGCCCCGCCGCG
This sequence comes from Streptomyces sp. NPDC057565, assembly GCF_042801455.1. NCBI lineage: Bacteria > Bacillati > Actinomycetota > Actinomycetes > Kitasatosporales > Streptomycetaceae > Streptomyces > Streptomyces sp. NPDC057565. Next base: position 66,726 of record NZ_JBHVFU010000016.1, read on the forward strand.
CACCCCGGCACCACGTACGCCGTGACCGTCCCGGCGTGCTCCACCATCCAGCCGCCGGTCGCCGAACCGGCCGCTATTCCGCCCAGCAGCGCGGTGACGGAGAGCGTCATGCCCTCGTTCAACTGGCCCTCGGGGGTCAGCCGTTGCACCAGCGTCATCCCGGTGACCATCGTCGGCGCCGTCGCCGCGCCGGCCAGCAGCAGACTGCCGGCCAGCACGAGCAGCGAATCGGTCGACGAGGCGGCGAGCAGCGGCAGGGACATCAGCGCCGCCATCCCCGCCAGGCACCACAGGAGCCGCCGCCGGATGTCCACGGCCGGGCGCAGCGACCCGTACAGCAGTCCCGCCACGCATGAGCCGCCTGCCTGGAGTGCCAGGATCGCGCCCCCGGCGTGCGCGATCGTGACGACCTCCATGGCGCCGAAGACCGCGCCGGTGGCGAGGAAGACGGCGAGCAGTACGGGCATGCCCCGGCTGCGCAGCGGGGAGCCCGCCCGTGTGACGGGCGCCACCGGGGGTTCGGTGGCGCGCTGAGCGGCGAAGATCAGCACGCCCGTCATCAGCAGCACCGCACCGATGAGCGTTCCGGCCTCCGGGAAGAGCGCTGCGCACAGGAACGCGGCGAGGGCGGGGCCGAGCATGAAGCACAGCTCGTCCGCGGCCTGTTCGAAGGAGTTCGCGGTGTGCAGGGCGGCCGGGTCGCCGCGGTGCAGATGGGCCCACCGGGCACGGGACATGCCGCCGGTGTTGGGAGTGGTGGCAGTTGCGGCGTAGGCGGCGAAGAGCGTCCAGTCCGGGGCGTCGTAGTGCACACACAGCAGCAGCGCGAGCGAGCCGAAAACGGCGATCGCGGTGGCGGGCACGGCGATCCGGGCCTGGCCGTACCGGTCGACGAGCCGGGCCGTCCAGGGTGCGACCACGGCGGTCGCGGCGAGCCCGGTCGCGGTGACCGCCCCGGCCAGGGCGTACGAACCGCGCGACCCGGCGATCATGATGACCGCGCTGACGCTGAACATGCCCATCGGCAGCCGGGCGATCAGATTGCCCACCGTGAAGGCGCGGGCGCCGGGGGTGGCGAGCAGCCGGCGGTACGGGTTGGTGGAGGTGCGGCGGACGGGAGCGCCGGTCCGCGGGGCGATCACCAGCATGTCTCCGGAGACTGCATGCAGGGGTGCGGTGGGAGTGTCGTACGGCATGGCTCAACCCTCGCGGTGGCCGGCCCGTGCGGTCCAACACCTGCTCCGCGCTCATTCACGCACCTGTGTTGTAAATTCGGGCCCGTGACCTCCTCCGATATCGATCCGCGGTTGCTGCGCGCCTTCGTCGCCGTCGCCGAGGAGTTGCACTTCACCCGTGCCGCCGCCCGGCTCTACCTGGCCCAGCAGGCGCTCAGCCGGGACATCCGTCGGCTGGAGCGCGAGCTCGGTGCCGAGCTGTTCGTACGGAGCACCCGCCAGGTCTCCCTCTCACCCGACGGCGAACGGCTGCTGCCGCACGCCCGCCGGGTGATCGCCGCCCACGACGATCTCCGCGCCGCCTGGGCGGTGCAGACGCGCCCGCTGCTGGTCGACGTCAGCGTCCCGATCGGGACGGGTCACCGGCTGCTCGGGCTGGCCCGCGACGAGGCGCCGGGAGTGGAGTTCGTGGCGCGCTATCTGAGCGGGCTGACGGGGGCGGCGGCGGAGATCCTGGCCGGGCGGCTCGATGTCTCCTTCGGCCGGGTCGCGGGGCTGGATCCGGCAGTACGGGCGGGGCTGTCGCATCAGCCGGTCTGCTTCGAACGGCTGACCGTCCTGCTGCGCGACGACCATCCGCTGGCCTCGCTCGACCGGGTCCCGATGGGTGCGCTGACGGGGGAGCGGCTGTACGCGGCGGCGGGCAACCCGGCCACGGCGGAGTGGACCGACCTCGCGGAGCGGCTCTTCGCGGGGCGGGGGATCGAACTGGTGGCCCCCTTCCCGGAGATCGTGGGGGAGGAGGAGTTCGTCCGGGTGGTGCGGAAGCAGGGCTGGTCGGTGCTGGCGAGCACCGAGTTCATCGAGGTGCCGGGGATGGTCGTACGGCCGTTGGTCGACCCCGTACCGCTGTCACCGGTGTCGCTGGTGTGGCGCAAGGGGCTGAAACACCCGGGGGTGGACGCGCTGCGGCGGGTCGCGGCGGGAGTGACGGCGGCGGAACGCGGGCTGGAGGTACCCGCCGGGAGCTGGCTTCCCGAGGGTGATCTGGCGCTGATGTCGCAGGCGTGAAGGGGTGGCCGGAGACGGCTCAGCGGGCCGGGCGGCCCGGACGGCCGCCGGAGAGCGCGAGGCCGGCCAGTCCGGCGACGAGCACCACGAACGGGACCGCGGACACCACCGATCCCGCCTCCGTGATGCGCTCACGCAGCGAGGGGACCTGGGCCAGGGCGAAGAGGCCGATGCCGACCATGCCGATCCCCCAGGCCCGGGGGCGTGCCACGCAACCGGAAAGCCACGGGGGGAGCCATCCGAGGGCAGCCGCGGCGCAGCCGGACAAGGTGGCCGCGAGGCCGACTGCGATGAGGGCGACCGCCATGCCGTTCTCGATTCTTGTGAGGTGCACACACGATAGGAACATTCGTCCGGGAGAAGGGGCCGATTGGCTGATTGTTGGCCAACGATCCATCAACTCCGGACCGGACAAATGTGGATCAGACGTGCGGTTACGGTCCTGCCACCCGGCCGCAGGTCGTGTGAAACCGGTGTATCCGGCAGCTTGAGTATCACTCGTTCAGGGCTATTTTCGTCAGCTTTGTGCGTTAGATTCATTCTCCGGGTGCAAGGTGCTGAGGGGCGCGCGGACTGGGTGGGGGCCCGGTCTGCCGGTACGAGACCAGCTCAAACGCGTGCACCCGTCTGTCCGAGTGGGGGATGTGCCTACACCTGTGGAAAATTGGCGTGAAGGTGCCCGGTCCGGGCACACGCACGAGTGGAACGACGTCACTGTCCAGCTCGACGGTCTCGGACGTCAGCTCTCCGAGCTCCCGGCCGAACCGGGAGCCCCCGAGGGCTCCGACGGGCCGGTCTTCGTCGATGAGAGCGGCCGGCGCAGCAAGACGTTCAGGCGTCTGGGCTGGGTCCTTGCCGCGGTCTGCGCCTGTTACGCGGTGACGCTGGTCGTCGCCCTGCTCGGCGGTAATTCCACTGCGCCGTGGCTGCCGCTCTCCGGCCAGAAACAGCACAAGAAGGCGAACGAGGTCCGGACGCCACCCACTCCGTCGGGCAGCGCGGACACGGTCGTGCCGGTGGGGGCGGCACCGGGAGCCACGGCGGCGCATCCGGCGGCCGACATCCGCGCGAAGCCTTCGGGCAGCGCCGGATCCGGTGCCCCGTCCGCGTCCGCCTCCGGCAAGGCCCCGTCGAAGCCCACCGCCGGCGCCACCCACACGGGTGACACCACCGGCGGCGGCACGAAGCCCACCCCGGCGACGTCGGCCTCCGAGCCGCCCGCAGCCACCACGACGCCGCCCGTCGATCCCGGTCCCACGCAGACGCCCACCCGGCCCGTCGAGTCCCCGGATCCGCCCGCGCAAGAGCAAGAAGGCACTCACTAAATGACCACCCCCGCCTCGCGGGGCAGGCACAACCGACAGAAGCGGAACCGGCGGCGCAGGCTTCCCATGCGCTATCTGCTGCCGTCCGTGTTACTCGTTGCCCTGCTCGCCATGCTGATGCTGCGCGGTTACGTGCACAGCGAAATCCTCGCCGACCACCGTATTCAGGCCCCTGCGGCGACGGACCGCGTGCCCGACAAGATCCTCGACGGCGGTCCGGTCATCGACGCCCGGAGCACCGCCGGGCCCGCCAAGTCGCTGAGCGTCCCCGATCACCGGATCGTGCTGACCTTCGACGACGGCCCCGACCCGGTGTGGACCCCGCGGGTCCTCGACGAGCTGAAGAAGTACGACGCGCACGGCGTCTTCTTCGTCACCGGAACCATGGCATCGCGCTACCCCGGACTCGTCCGCCGCATGGTCGAGGAGGGGCACGAGGTCGGGCTGCACACCTTCAACCACCCCGATCTCTCCTACCAGTCCCACTCACGTATCGACTGGGAGCTGTCCCAGAACCAGCTGGTGCTGGCGGGTGCGGCAGGTATCCGTACGTCCCTGTTCCGGCCGCCGTACTCGTCGTTCGCCGACGCGATGGACGACAAGTCCTGGCCGGTCACCCAGTACGTCGGCACGCGCGGCTATCTCACCGTCGTCAACAACACCGACAGCGAGGACTGGAAGCGCCCCGGCGTCCCCGCGATCATCGAACGGGCCACGCCCAAGGGCGGCAAGGGCGCCGTCATCCTGATGCACGACTCCGGCGGCGACCGGTCCCAGACCGTGGCCGCGCTCGGCGAGTTCCTCCCGCGGATGCAGCAGCAGGGCTACACGTTCACCAACCTCACCACCGCTCTCGGCGCCCCCAGCGCGCACACCCCCGTGACCGGGTTCGCGCTGTGGAGGGGCAAGGCGTTCGTGTACGCCGTCGGCCTCTCGGAGAACCTCACCGACGTGCTGGTGGCCGGACTCGCCGTCATCGGGGTGCTCGTCCTCGCCCGCTTCGGCCTGATGCTGCTGCTGTCCTTCCTGCACGCCCGGAAGGTCCGAGGGCGGGACTTCGGCCGGGGACCCGCTTTCACCCGCCCCGTCTCGGTGCTGGTGCCCGCGTACAACGAACGCGAGTGCATCGCCAACACCGTGCGCTCCCTGGTGGCGAGCGACCACCCCATCGAGATCATCGTCATCGACGACGGCTGCACGGACGGCACGGCGGACATCGTCGATGCGCTGCGGCTGCCGAACGTCCGCGTCATCCGTCAGCGCAACGCCGGAAAGTCCGCCGCCCTCAACAACGGCATCGCACACGCCCGTCACGACATCGTCGTGATGATGGACGCCGACACGGTCTTCGAACCCGCCACCGTCCGCGAACTCGTCCAGCCGTTCGCCGACCCGAAGGTGGGCGCCGTCGCCGGGAACGCCAAGGTCGGCAACCGCGACTCGTTGATCGGCGCCTGGCAGCACATCGAGTACGTGATGGGCTTCAACCTCGACCGCCGGATGTACGACATGCTGCGCTGCATGCCGACCATCCCCGGCGCGGTCGGCGCCTTCCGCCGTGACGCGCTGGACCGGATCGGCGGCATGAGCGAGGACACCCTCGCCGAGGACACCGACGTCACGATGGCGCTGCACCGCGACGGCTGGCAGGTGGTCTACGCGGAAGACGCCCGCGCCTGGACCGAGGCGCCGGAGACCGTGCAGCAGCTGTGGTCGCAGCGGTACCGGTGGTCGTACGGCACCATGCAGGCGATCTGGAAGCACCGCCGTGCCGTCATCGAACGCGGACCGTCCGGCCGCTTCGGGCGCGTCGGCCTGCCGTTCGTCGCCCTGTTCATGGTCGTCGCCCCGCTGCTCGCGCCCCTCATCGACGTCTTCCTGCTGTACGGGTTGGTCTTCGGCCCCACCCAGAAGACCGTCGTCGCCTGGCTCGGCGTCCTCACGGTGCAGGCCGTCTGCGCCGCGTACGCCTTCCGGCTCGACCGGGAACGCATCTCGCATCTGATCTCGCTGCCCCTCCAGCAGATCCTCTACCGGCAGCTCATGTATGTGGTGCTGCTCCAGTCCTGGATCACCGCACTCACCGGCGGCCGGCTGCGCTGGCAGAAGCTGCGCCGCACGGGAGTGGTGGAGGCACCCGGCGCGGTGGTGAGGCAGGGCAGGCGTGCCAACGATCGGAGGCCCGTCGCATGACGAGCAGCTACACCCCGGCGGTCCCCCCGCCCCATCCGGTCCCGGCACCTGTGCCGGGACAGTCCGCCGCACCGTCGTCGGAGACCGCCGCCCCGCCGGCCCCGAAGAGGCCGGGCCGCGACCGCTATCTCGACCTGCTGCGCGCCGTCGCCCTCGTCCGTGTCGTCGTCTTCCACATCTTCGGCTGGGCCTGGCTGACGGTCGTGTTCCCCTCCATGGGCGTCATGTTCGCCCTCGCGGGTTCGCTGATGGCACGCTCGCTGGACCGCCCCGCCCCGGCTGTCGTCCGCGCCCGGCTCCGTCGTCTGCTGCCCCCGATGTGGGCGTTCGCCGCGGTCGTCGTCCCGGTCATGTTCGCCCTCGGCTGGAAGCCCCTGAAGGAGGAGGGCATCTGGTGGTTCATCAAGCTGGGCTGCTATCTCCTTCCGGTCGGCGCCCCGCCGTATCCCTGGGAGAGCGGATCGAAGAGCGGCTTCCTGGAGGTGTCCTGGGCGGACCAGGCCGTCGGCCCGCTCTGGTACATCCGGGCCTACCTCTGGTTCGTGCTCGCCTCGCCGCTGCTGCTGAAGGCCTTCCGCAGGATGCCCTGGCCGACTCTGCTCGCCCCGCTCGGCCTCACCGCCGTGTTCGGTACCGGACTGGTCACCGTCCCCGGGGAGACCGGCGAGGGGCTCGTCGACTTCGCGGTGTTCGGCTCCTGCTGGATTCTCGGCTTCGCCCATCACGACGGGCTGCTGAAGAAGGTCCCGCGCTATCTGGCGGTCTCGCTCGCCGCCTTCGTGATGGCGTTCGGACTGTGGTGGGCCTCGGCGCATCTGACGGAGGAGGGCTGGAATCTCGACGAGATCCCGCTGGCCCAGGCGACCTGGTCGCTCGGCTTCTGCGTGATCCTGCTCCAGTACGCACCGTCCTGGCAGCAATTCCCCGGCAGGCTGGCCCGCCTGGACAGCGTGATCACCCTCGCCAACAACCGCGCGGTGACGATCTACCTCTGGCACAACGTGCTGATCATGGCGACCTCGCCGCTCATCGACCAGTTGTGGACCGTCCCCTGGGTCGGTGACCACCTCGGTACGTACATCAGCTCCTCGTACGCGGAACTGATGCTGGTCCTGGTCTGGCCGCTGCTGGCGCTGATGATCCTCGCGGTCGGCTGGGTCGAGGACGTCGCGGCGAGGCGCAGCCCCCGGCTGTGGCCGACAGGTGCGTCCAGGAGGCCGAGGAACGCACCGGCCCCGCGGTGACCGTCCCCGTCCTCACCGGGCCGCCGCCGGTCCGGTGAGAGCAAGGTTGCCCACCGGTCACCTCGCGGCACCGCACCGAAACGCACGCTCCCTAGCGTCGAGTCGGACGACCCGACACCCGTGGAACGTGGACCGTGGAGGCGTGATGGCCGGCAGGTGGATCGAGCAGTGGGAGCCGGAGGACGAGATCTTCTGGCAGGAGAAGGGCGAGCGGATCGCCCGCCGGAATCTGTGGTTCTCCGTGCTCTCCGAGCACATCGGGTTCTCGATCTGGAGCCTGTGGTCGGTGATGGTCCTGTTCATGGGGCCGGAGTACGGGGTCGACCCGGCCGGGAAGTTCTTCCTGATCTCGACGGCGACCCTGGTCGGGGCCGTGGTCCGGGTGCCGTACACGTTCGCCGTCGCCAGGTTCGGGGGGCGGAACTGGACGGTGTTCAGCGCCCTGACCCTTCTGGTGCCGACCGTCGCCGCGTTCGTCGCGATGAAGCCCGGGACCTCGTACACCACCTTCCTCCTGGTGGCCGCGCTCGCCGGTATCGGCGGCGGGAACTTCGCCTCCTCCATGACGAACATCAACGCGTTCTTCCCGCTCCGCAAGAAGGGCTGGGCGCTCGGGCTCAACGCGGGCGGCGGCAACATCGGCGTCCCCGTCGTGCAGCTCGTCGGGCTGCTGGTGATCGGCACGGCCGGCGCCACCCACCCGCGGATCGTGCTCGCCGTGTACGTCCCGCTGATCGTCGTCGCCGCCCTGTGCGCCGCGTCCTTCATGGACAACCTGACCCCCGTGCAGAACGACACCGGGGCGGCCAAGGACGCCGTCCGCGACCCGCACACCTGGATCATGTCGATGCTCTACATCGGCACCTTCGGCTCCTTCATCGGCTACAGCTTCGCCTTCGGACTCGTCCTGCAGACCCAGTTCGGCCGGACCCCGCTGCAGGCCGCTTCGCTCACCTTCATCGGGCCGCTCCTCGGCTCGCTGATCCGGCCCGCGGGAGGGTGGCTCGCCGACCGGTACGGCGGCGCCCGGATCACTCTGTGGAACTTCGCCGCGATGGCCGCCGCGACCGGCGTCGTCGTGTACGCCTCCGGCATCGCGTCGCTCACCGTGTTCCTCGTCGGGTTCATCGCCCTGTTCGTCCTCACCGGGCTGGGCAACGGATCGACATACAAGATGATCCCCGGCATCTTCCACGCCAAGGCGATCGCCCAGGGTCTGCGCGGCGAGGAGGCCGCCGCCTACGGGCGACGGCTCTCCGGAGCGGCCATGGGGCTCATCGGGGCGGTCGGCGCGCTCGGCGGGCTCGCCATCAACCTCGCGTTCCGGCAGTCCTTCCAGACCGCGGGCACAGGTACGGCGGCGTTCTGGTCCTTCCTCGTCTTCTACGGGCTGTGCTTCACGGTCACGTGGGCGGTATACCTTCGCCGCACCGCCGCAGTCCCCGCGACGCCGCAGCTCAGCTACGCGGAGGTGTGATCGTGACCGTTCGGCGTCGTGTGACGTAACGGGCGGGAAATATGGGGGAACCGAGCCTGTCACGCATCGTTGGCAGGCTCGGTTCTCCGCATCATGGAGCAGCAGCGGGACGAGAGCCGGGTAGACCACATGCGCGACGACGAACAGCACGGGCCCCTCGCGGGGTTCACGGTCGGGGTGACCGCCGCACGGCGGGCGGAGGAACTGGGCACCCTGTTGGAGCGGCGGGGAGCCACCGTCCTGCACGCGCCCGCCCTGCGGATCGTGCCGCTCGCCGACGACAGCGAACTCCTCGCCGCCACCCAGGAACTCATCGACCAGGTCCCCGACGTCGTCGTCGCCACCACGGCGATCGGCTTCCGGGGCTGGATCGAGGCCGCCGACGGCTGGGGCATCGGCGATCGGCTGCTGGACCGGCTGCGCGGCGTCGAACTGCTGGCCCGCGGACCGAAGGTCAAGGGCGCCGTCCGGGCCGTCGGGCTCACCGAGGCCTGGTCGCCCGGGTCCGAGTCCATGGCCGAAGTCCTGGACAGGCTCCTCGACGAGGGCGTCGAGGGCCGCCGCATCGCCCTGCAACTGCACGGCGAACCGCTGCCCGGCTTTGTCGAGTCGCTCCGGGCGGGCGGCGCCGAAGTCGTCGGCGTACCCGTCTACCGCTGGATGGAACCCGAGGATCTCACCCCGCTCGACCGGCTGCTCGACGTCACCGCCGCCCGCGGCCTGGACGCTCTCACGTTCACCAGCGCCCCCGCCGCCGCCTCGTTCCTGAGCCGGGCCGAGAAGCGCGGGCTGCTTCCGGAGATCCTGAGCGCCCTGCAGGGCGACGTCGTCTCGGCCTGCGTGGGCCCGGTCACCGCACTTCCGCTGCAGGCCCGCGGCATCGAAACCATCCAGCCCGAACGCTTCCGGCTGGGCCCGCTCGTCCAGCTGCTCTGCCGTGAACTGCCGGGTGGAGCACGCACGTTGCCGATCGCCGGCCACCGGGTCGAGATCCGCGGTCACGCCGTCCTCGTCGACGACGAACTGCGCCCGGTGCCGCCCGCCGGAATGGCCCTGCTGCACACCCTGGCCCGCAGGCCCGGCTGGGTGGTGGCCCGCGCGGACCTGCTGCGCGCCCTGCCCGGCAGCGGTACGGACGAGCACGCCGTGGAGACGGCGATGGCCCGGCTGCGTACGGCACTCGGCGTGCCGCGGCTGATCCAGACGGTCGTCAAGCGCGGCTACCGGCTGGCGCTGGACCCGGCGGCGGACGCCAAGTACGCGGACTCCTGAGGACGCCGACGGGCCGCCAGGAACGAGGCGCGCAGGAGCAGGGCGAGCGCGCCGGTGCACGGGACGGCCCGTACGGCGTGCCAGGCGATCCACGCGTCCTCGAACCGTTCCCGCACGGCGGCGGGACCGGCGATACGCGCCGGACTCCCCGCGTCCGCGAGGGCGTTGTCGAGGGGTACGGCGCTTCTCTGAGCAGGAAGGCAACGGCGTACACCGCGAGCGCGGCGAGGATGCACCGGCGCGGGCCGGGCGAGCGGGCCGGAATCGCGCCGGGCTACCGTGCGGGGATGATCCATGACAGCCACCGGCTCGACGCGGAGGTACGACTCCGTCCTGCCGCCCTGGGCGACGCCGCCTCGCTCGCCGATTCACTGAGCCGCAGCCGTACGTACATGCAGCCCTGGGAACCCGTACGGCCCGACACCTTCTACACCGAGCAGGGTCAGCGGGAGCGCCTGGCCGCGAGACTGGCGGACCGTGAGGCGGGCCGGGTGATGCCCTGGGTGATCGCCGATGCAGAGGACCGTGCGATCGGCGGTTTCACGCTCTCCAACATCGTGCTCGGGCCGTTCTGCAGCGCCGTGCTCGGCTACTGGGTCGATGTCGCGTACGCCGGACGCGGTCTGGCCACCGCTGCCGTGCGGCGGATCTGCACCGTGGCCAGGGACGAGCTGCGGCTCCACCGGGTGGAGGCCGGGACCGTGCTCGACAATGTGGCATCCCAGCGGGTGCTCACCAAGTGCGGCTTCGAGGCGTTCGGTACGGCTCCGCGCTATCTGCACATCAACGGCGAGTGGCGGGACCACCGGCTGTTCCAGCGAATCCTGCACGACGGCCCGCCGGCAGGCTGAGTTTGTCGGCCCCGCGCGCCCCGGCCCCGCGCGCCCCGGCCCGGCGTGCCCCGGCCCGGCGTGCCCCGGCCTAGGCCGCGTGCCGGACGTGCAGATGCCCGTCGAGCGGCCACGGCGCGCGGGCCGGGAGGATCTCCGCGAAGGCGTATCCGCACTTGACCGCGACCCGGCACGAGGCCTTGTTGTCCTCCTGGTGGATCAGTTCGAGCCGTCGAAGGCCGTCCTCGGCGAAGGCGGTGAACGACCAGCCGGTGAGTGCTTCGACCGCCTGCGGGGCGATCCCGCGCCCGCGCGCCCACACAGCCGTCCAGTAGCCGACCTCGGCCGAACCGGATCCGGGGTGCGGGTACTTCAACACCACATTGCCGACCAGTTCGTCGCCCCGCTCCGTGTCGACGACGGCGAAGCTGAACCGGGTGCCGGTCTTTCGGCCCTCGGCCTGCACCCGCAGCCAGCGTTCCGCGTCCGCCTCGTCCGTCACGAAATGCCCCAGCCGGTTGCGCATCGTCGGGTCGCGGTACGCCTCGACCAGCGCCGGCACGTCGTCCTGGCGCCAGGGCCGCAGCAGCAGGGGTCCGGCCGAGAAGGCGGCCGCGCGGAGATCGTTGCTCATGGCCTCACCGTACGCGGGGAGTTCGGCGGCGGCCCGAGTGGCGGGAGGGGTTACGGGCCGGGCCGCCGAGGGGCACTCTGGTGGTGGCTCCCACCGGCGACCCCGAGGCGGTGACATGCGCATGGCGGCGGTCAGAGGCTCGTGCGACTGGCGGTTCGACTCCGGGAGGCTCTGCCTGGACCTGGTGGCGACGGGGATCGGAACCTCCGGCGCCTGTGAACTGCTCGACGGGACCGACCGGCTCGCCGACTGGCTGGTGGCCGCCGGACTCGTACCGAAGGGCACATGTCTCGACGCCCTCGACGAGACCTGGCTGCTGAATTTCCGCCTGCTGCGGACGGGCGTCGACCGGCTGCTGACCGCCGAGCTCGGCGGCCGCGGCGCCGACGGCGTGCTGGAGCGGGTCAACGAACTCGCCGCCGCGCCGCCGCCGGGACTGCGGGCCGTGCGCGCCGGGAACGGCGCACTGGTGCGGACACTCAGTGCCGAGCCCGAGTGCGGCGCGCTGCTGGCCGCCGTCGCCCGCGACGTCGTGGAACTCCTGACGGACCCGGAGGCCCGGGCCGGGCTCCGCCGCTGCGAGGGCGACAACTGCCGACGGCTCTACCTCGACACGTCACGGGGGAGGCGCCGTCGCTGGTGCTCCAGCGAGGTGTGCGGGAACCGGGAGCGGGTGGCCCGGCACCGACGGCGGGTGGCGGCGCTCGCGGCCCCGGCGGATGTGTCCGCGTGAACCGTCGTGCACGGGTACGTCGTGTCCACGCAATAAATGTCGAACGGCTTTGAATGGATCGCGGCCCGCCTCCGTATTCGATGGCCAAGGAGCAGCTCTACAGGGTCTCGACCGGGAGGTTCGGGTGCGCAAGGATGCGGCCGTGGCCGATGACCGTCCGCACAGGGCTCGACATCGCAGTGGACCGCCCGCGTCACCCTCCGCCGTTCCGGACGAGGAGCTGATGCGGGCGCTCTACCGCGAACACGCCGGACCGTTGCTCGCGTACGTGCTCCGTCTCGTCGCCGGCGACCGTCAGCGTGCCGAGGACGTGGTGCAGGAAACGCTCATCCGTGCCTGGAAGAACGCCGGTCAGCTCAACCGGGCGACCGGCTCTGTCCGCCCCTGGCTGGTGACGGTCGCCCGGCGCATCGTCATCGACGGCCACCGCAGCCGGCAGGCCCGGCCGCACGAGGTCGATCCGTCGCCGCTGGAGGTCATTCCCGCGGAGGACGAGATTGACAAGGCGTTGTGGCTGATGACTCTCTCGGATGCGCTCGACGATTTGACCCCTGCCCATCGGGAAGCATTGGTCGAGACCTACTTCAAGGGACGTACGGTCAATGAGGCCGCCGAGGTGCTCGGCATACCCAGCGGCACGGTGCGGTCCCGGGTCTTCTACGCACTGCGCTCGATGAAGCTCGCACTCGAAGAGAGGGGGATCACGGCATGAGCGACCACGAGTGGGAGCCTTTCGGGCCCCGGCCGACCGGTCCCTCCAGCCCCACCGGCCCCACGGGTCCGCGTGGCCGCCCTGTGTTCCCCGGCGGTCCGGGCAGCTTCGGCGGTCCCGATGACTTCGGCGGTCTCGGCGGACGTGGCGGTTCCGGTTCTGGACCGGCGATGGAAGGGCCGGAGCACGACGCCGCCGGTGCGTACGTCCTGGGCATCCTGGACGACGCCGAAGCGTCCGCCTTCGAAGCGCATCTGGCCGACTGCGCGCTCTGCGCCGCCCATCTCGACGAGTTCGCCGGGATGGAACCCATGCTCGCGATGCTCGCCGAGGCCCCCGCCACCGTGCCGGGTGCCCGCCCCGTCCCGTACGTCCCGGAGCCGCCCGCACCCCGGCTGCTCGACCGGCTGATCGACGAGGTCGCGGCCAAACGGGCCCGGCGCAAGCGACGTGGCCTGTATCTGGCGGCGGCGGCAGCGGCGCTGATCATCGGCGGTCCGGTCGTCGCGGTCATGGCCACCGGCGGCGACAGCGGCACGACCCAGGCGGCGGACCCGCACCCCACCAGTCCCGCCGAGGACGCGTTCTTCCAGCACATGCAGGAGAAGGTGCAGGCGACCGACCCCACCACCAAGGTCGCCGCCACCGTCGGCATGGAGAAGAAGGCGTGGGGCACGCACGCGGTGCTGGAGCTCAAGAACGTCAGGGGCCCGGAGAAGTGCAGCCTGATCGCTGTGTCCAAGAGCGGCGAGGAGGAGGTCGTCACCTCCTGGTCCGTTCCGAAATGGGGCTACGGCATCGACGACACCACGCACCCGTCCGCGAAGTACCCGCTCTACGTCCACGGCGGCGCGGCGATGGACCGCGCCGACATCGACCATTTCGAGGTGCGGACCTTCGACGGCAAGCGGCTGGTGGACATCGGCGCGTAGGGGTGACAGTAGGGAATCGGGCCGTGGACGCACCCCCCCCATGGGGGTCCGACGCGCAATCGATACCTGCGACGTGCATGATCCGGGCCCGCTGCAGATGCGCGGCGGGCCCCCTTCGCATAGGGTTGACGGCTGCCCAATGCACGTAAGAAGGGGGCCTCGGTGGCCGCGCAGGATGCCGCTGTCGATTCGTTGCGGGACCGGGAAATCGGTGTCGAGCAGGAACATCTCGACCGTGTTTATCACCGCCTCGAGGAGAAGATCCACGAGGCGGAATTCCTCATGAACGATGCCGTCAAGCGCGGCCAGGTCGGGACCCCGGGCGCGCTCGCCGAGCGCGACGCCCAGGTGTTCCGGGCCGGGATCCACCTCAACCGGCTGAACAGCGAGTTCGAGGACTTCCTCTTCGGGAGGATCGATCTGCTGCTCGGCAAGGACGGTGAGCGCGGCCCGGACGGCGCGTACACCTCCGTCGAACCGGCCGACGACGCCGTACGCGACGACAGCACCGCCGACATCGCGGAGACGCTCCACATCGGCCGGATCGGGGTCCTCGACTCGGACTACGCACCGCTGGTCATCGACTGGCGGGCACCGGCCGCCGCGCCGTTCTACCGGTCGACGCCGAAGGATCCGGGCCGGGTGGTACGCCGCCGGGTCATCCGGTCCAAGGGGCGCAAGGTCCTCGGGGTCGAGGACGACCTGATGCGCCCGGAGCTGACCGCGTACAAGGACGGCGACAAGCTGCCCGTGATCGGCGACGGCGCGCTGATGGCGGCGCTCGGCCAGGCCCGCAGCCACACCATGCGGGACATCGTCTCCTCCATCCAGGCCGAGCAGGACCTGGTGATCCGGGCGCCCGCCGCCTCCGTCACCGAGGTCTCCGGCGGCCCCGGCACCGGCAAGACCGCCGTGGCCCTGCACCGCGCCGCGTACCTCCTCTACCAGGACCGGCGGCGGTACGCGGGCGGCATCCTCGTCGTCTCGCCGACCCCTCTCCTCGTCGCGTACACCGAAGGGGTGCTGCCCTCGCTGGGAGAGGAGGGGCAGGTCGCGATCCGTGCGGTCGGCTCGCTCTCCGACGAGGCGGCGGGTGTCGAGGGTGCCACCACATACGACGAACCGGCCGTCGCGCGGATCAAGGGCTCCTCCCGGATGCTCCAGGTGCTGCGCAAGGCGGCCCGCGGGGCGCTGGAACAGCCGCGGACCCCGGGCGCGCCGCGGAACGAGCAGGACGGCCAGCTGTCGTTCGGCGAACCCGACGAGTCCGGGGACGAGGCTGCCGCGCCCCTCACCACCCCCACCCGGCTGCGCGTCGTCGCCTTCGGCGCCCGCGTGGAGCTGAACGCCGACGAGCTGCACCGCATCCGGCAGTCCGTCCTCGGCGGCACCGCCCCGGTCAACCTGCTGCGCCCGCGTGCCCGCAGGCTGCTCCTGGACGCCCTGTGGAACAAGTCCTCCGGCCGGGGTCGCTACACCGACCCGGAACTCGCCGCGGAACTGCGCACCTCCTTCGACGAGGACGTCTCCACCGAGACACCGTTCCTGGAGTTCCTGAACGCCTGGTGGCCCGAGCTCACC
Source organism: Streptomyces sp. NPDC057565 (assembly GCF_042801455.1). Lineage (NCBI taxonomy): Bacteria > Bacillati > Actinomycetota > Actinomycetes > Kitasatosporales > Streptomycetaceae > Streptomyces > Streptomyces sp. NPDC057565. The sequence continues at coordinate 81,905 of NZ_JBHVFU010000016.1, forward strand.
CCGCGCGGGGTGCTCGCCGCGATGGCCGACGAGAAGCGGCTCGGCCGGTGGGCGCGCCGGGTCCTCAACCAGGGCGAGGTGCGCCGCCTCGCCCGCTCGCTGAAGCGGCTGGACAGCACCGGCCAGGGCCCCCTGTCCGTGCACGACGTGGCGATCCTCGACGAGCTGCACACGCTGCTCGGCACCCCGCACCGGCCGAAGAAGAAGCGCGAGTTCGATCCGCTGGACCAGCTCTCCGGTCTGGAGGAGCTGATGCCGCAGCGCGAGGAGACCCAGCGCGAGCGGGCCGAGCGCCTCGCGGCGGAGCGCACGGAGTACACACACGTCATCGTCGACGAGGCGCAGGACCTGACGCCCATGCAGTGGCGTATGGTCGGCCGCCGCGGACGGACGGCCACCTGGACGATCGTCGGCGACCCGGCGCAGTCCTCCTGGTCGGATCCGGACGAGGCGGCGGAGGCCCGCGACGAGGCGCTCGGCAAGCGCCCGCGCCGCCACTTCACGCTCACCGTCAACTACCGCAACCCGGCGGAGATCGCGGAGCTCGCGTCGAAGGTGCTGGCGCTCGCGATGCCCGGCATGGAGTCCCCGGCCGCGGTCCGTTCGACGGGCGTGCAGCCCCGTTTCGTGGCCCTGCGCGACGGCGATCCGGCCGGGACCGTACGGGAGGAGGCGCGGCGGCTCCTCGGCAAGGTGGACGGCACGGTCGGTGTCGTCGTCGCGATGAACCGGCGCGCGCAGGCCAGGAAGTGGCTGGCGGAGCTCGGCGATCGGGTGGTGGCGCTGGGCAGCCTGGAGGCGAAGGGCCTGGAGTACGACGCCACGGTGGTCGTCTCGCCCGCCGAGATCGCGGACGAGTCACCGGCCGGTCTGCGGGTGCTGTACGTGGCGCTGACCCGGGCGACGCAGCAGCTGACCGTGGTGTCGGGGGAGCGGGACCTGCCCGACGAGGACGGTGTGCCGGACCTGCTGAGGGACTGAGCCGGAGGCCGGCGGGGGCGGGCGGGGACCGGCGGGGAGAAGTCAACCCGCGACGGGGGAATCACTTCTCCGGGGTCTTTGTTAGCCTGGTGTCGGCACCGGCTCGATCCAAGCCCCCGGGCCCAACCTTCGTCGCTACGAGCGACCACTTGCCGCGAGGCGAGCATGGCGGGTCGGTGCCGCATAACCGAAAAGACAGACCCGCGTCACCTTCCGGTGGCGCGGGTCTGTTCTTGTTTGTGGCCCTGACGTGTCCGTCGCTCCGGTTGGGGGTTCCGCTCAACCCTGCTATCTCGTATGGTGGAAACTACTTTCCGAAACGCGGCAGTCATTACCGGCTACCCGGCAGTAGGTGCGAATATCGGGAAGCGCGTCCGAGGCGAACACCCCGGCCGCGTGGCAATGAAGCTAGGGAAAGCGAAGGACTCGGCCATGGCAACGGCGCCCAGCGTCTCGTACTCGATGACGGTCAGGCTGGAGGTGCCCGCGAGCGGCACAGCAGTCTCCCAGCTCACCACAGCCGTGGAGTCCTCCGGCGGTTCGGTCACCGGCCTCGACGTGACCGCATCCGGTCACGAAAAGCTCCGGATCGACGTCACCATCGCGGCCTCCTCCACCTCGCACGCGGACGAGATCGTCGAAGGTCTGCGCGACATCGAGGGTGTCGTGCTGGGCAAGGTCTCCGACCGTACGTTCCTGATGCACCTCGGCGGCAAGATCGAGATGGCGTCCAAGCACCCCATCCGCAACCGTGACGACCTCTCGATGATCTACACCCCGGGTGTGGCGCGGGTCTGCATGGCGATCGCCGAGAACCCCGAGGACGCCCGCCGCCTGACGATCAAGCGGAACACGGTTGCGGTCGTGACGGACGGCTCCGCCGTGCTCGGCCTCGGCAACATCGGCCCGATGGCCGCCATGCCGGTCATGGAGGGCAAGGCGGCCCTCTTCAAGCGCTTCGCCGACATCGACGCCTGGCCGATCTGCCTGGACACCCAGGACACCGACGCCATCGTCGAGATCGTCAAGGCCATCGCCCCCGGCTTCGCGGGCATCAACCTGGAGGACATCTCCGCGCCCCGCTGCTTCGAGATCGAGGCCCGGCTGCGCGAGGCCCTCGACATCCCCGTCTTCCACGACGACCAGCACGGCACCGCGATCGTCGTCCTGGCCTCGCTGACCAACGCACTGCGCGTGGTGGGCAAGGGAATTGGGGACGTACGGGTCGTCATGTCCGGCGCCGGAGCGGCCGGCACGGCCATCCTGAAGCTGCTCATCGCCGCGGGCGTCAAGCACGCCGTCGTCGCCGACATCCACGGTGTGGTGCACGACGGCCGCGAGGACCTGGTCTCCGCCGACGCCGATTCGCCGCTGCGCTGGATCGCCGAGAACACCAACCCCGAGTCGATGACCGGCACCCTCAAGCAGGCGGTCGCGGGCGCCGACGTCTTCATCGGCGTCTCCGCCCCGAACGTGCTGGACGGCGACGACGTCGCGGCGATGGCGGACGGCGCCATCGTGTTCGCGCTCGCGAACCCGGACCCCGAGGTGGACCCGGCAATCGCCCGCCAGACCGCAGCAGTTGTCGCCACCGGCCGCTCCGACTTCCCGAACCAGATCAACAACGTGCTGGTCTTCCCGGGCGTCTTCCGCGGTCTGCTGGACGCTCAGTCCCGCACGGTCAACACGGAGATGATGCTCGCCGCGGCCCGCGCCCTCGCCGACGTCGTCGCCGAGGACGAGTTGAACGCCAACTACATCATCCCGTCGGTCTTCAACGAGAGGGTCGCGGGAGCGGTTGCCGGAGCCGTCCGGAACGCCGCGAAGGGTGCCGGGGGCGCTGTGACGGGCCCCACGTCGGCCTGACCCACGGCGCGTCGCGGGTCGCGGCACCCCAAACGCCCCTTTAGGGTGGGCGGGCAGCGAGCCCCGCAGAAGTCCGCACCCGCTGCGGACCGCTTCAGGGAGTCGACGGAACGTCACCACGACGAGGCAGTGGCGCTTTTCGTGTGACTCCGAAGGGTGCCGGATTGGCTTTCCCGCCGCAGGTGGGGGCAGGATGCTTCCCCAAGGACTACGTCCAGGGGAGACCCCACAAGGCGCGAGGTCTAATGACAGACCCGGTTTCGGGGACTGTCCGAGGGCCCTGGCAGCATCGGCTTCGATCTCACGCCTCACAGGCAAGAAGAACACGGGAGTAACAACATGAACCGCAGTGAGCTGGTGGCCGCCCTGGCCGACCGCGCCGAGGTGACCCGCAAGGACGCCGACGCCGTGCTGGCCGCGCTCGCCGAGACCGTCGGTGAGATCGTCGCCAAGGGCGACGAGAAGGTCACCATCCCCGGCTTCCTGACCTTCGAGCGCACCCACCGTGCCGCTCGCACCGCTCGTAACCCGCAGACCGGCGACCCGATCAACATCCCGGCCGGCTACAGCGTGAAGGTCTCCGCGGGCTCGAAGCTCAAGGAAGCCGCCAAGGGCAAGTAGGACCCATAGGCGCGGCGGAGGGCGGTCACCCCGACCAGGGTGACCGCCCTCCGTCGTACCGCCCGCAGAAGCGGCCCTGAGCCCTCGGAGGAGCTCACAGGCGGCCGCCGGACCCGTCCGGTGATGGAAAACGGGGGCCCGGGGGCAGTGCCCCCGAACCCCCGGTCCGGCCCTCGGCCGTCAGACCAGCGAGCCGCCCGGCAGCTCGACCTTCGCTCCGAGCTTCTCCAGCTTCTCCATGAAGTTCTCGTAGCCACGGTTGATCAGATCGATCCCGTGCACCCGCGACGTCCCCTGTGCCGCCAGCGCGGCGATCAGGTACGAGAAACCGCCACGCAGGTCAGGAATGACCAGATCCGCGCCCTGCAGCTTCGTCGGGCCGGAGACGACCGCCGAGTGCAGGAAGTTCCGCTGGCCGAAGCGGCAGTCGGAGCCGCCCAGGCACTCGCGGTAGAGCTGGATGTGCGCGCCCATCTGGTTGAGCGCGGAGGTGAACCCGAGCCGGGACTCGTACACCGTCTCGTGGACGATGGACAGCCCCGCGGCCTGTGTCAGCGCCACGACGAGCGGCTGCTGCCAGTCGGTCTGGAAGCCGGGGTGCACGTCCGTCTCCAGGGCAATGGCGTTCAGTGCGCCGCCCGGGTGCCAGAAGCGGATGCCCTCGTCGTCGATCTCGAAGGCGCCGCCGACCCGGCGGAAGGTGTTGAGGAACGTCATCATCGAGCGCTGCTGTGCGCCCCGGACGTAGATGTTGCCCTCGGTCGCCAGCGCCGCGGACGCCCAGGAGGCCGCCTCCAGGCGGTCCGGGATCGCCCGGTGCGTGTACCCGTCGAGCCGGTCGACGCCCGTGATCCGGATCGTCCGGTCGGTGTCCATGGAGATGATCGCGCCCATCTTCTGCAGTACGCAGATGAGGTCCTCGATCTCCGGCTCCACGGCCGCGTTGGACAGCTCGGTGACACCCTCGGCGAGCACCGCCGTCAGCAGCACCTGCTCGGTGGAGCCCACCGACGGGTACGGCAGCCGGATCTTCGTGCCGCGCAGCCGCTGCGGGGCCTCCAGGTACTGGCCGTCGGCCCGCTTCTCGATCGTCGCGCCGAACTGCCGCAGCACGTCGAAGTGGAAGTCGATCGGCCGTCCGCCGATGTCGCAGCCGCCGAGACCCGGAATGAAGGCGTGGCCCAGCCGGTGCAGCAGCGGGCCGCAGAACAGGATCGGGATGCGCGACGAGCCCGCGTGGGCATCGATGTCGGCGACGTTGGCGCTCTCGACATGGGTGGGGTCCAGGATCAGCTCGCCCGGCTCGTCACCGGGTCGGACCGTCACACCGTGCAACTGCAGCAGCCCCCGCACGACCCGCACATCGCGGATGTCGGGCACATTGCGCAGCCGACTGGGCCCGCTGCCGAGCAGCGCGGCGACCATTGCCTTCGGCACCAGGTTCTTGGCGCCTCGGACGCGGATCTCGCCCTCCAACGGGGTTCCGCCGTGGACAAGCAGGACATCGTCTGTGCCGGTCATGAATCTCGCGTTCCGGAGTGGTCGGGCAGGGGGCCAACCGAAAGGGTAATGGCCTTCCACCCCCGTTCCATAAGGCGGCGGGGGGTGTACGAACGTCATGAATCAGCCACAACACGCTCTGCTCGCCACGCCTCGCGGAGGGTCACCGCGCCTGCGCGCCTCCCGGGCCGTGCGCTCACCACGCATCCGTGCGCCCTGAGCTGCGCTCGGGCTCGCTCGTCGGCCCGGCGCGTCACTTGGTCCCCATGGAGGGCGAAGATGCGGGATCATTTCTGCCATGACCGAGGTGTCCTCGCTCACAGGGCGACTGCTCGTGGCCACACCCGCCCTCGCGGACCCGAATTTCGACCGCGCGGTGGTGCTGCTCCTCGACCACGACGAGGAGGGCTCACTCGGCGTCGTCCTGAACCGCCCCACCCCGGTCGGCGTCGGTGACATCCTCGAGTCCTGGGCCGGCCTGACCGGCGAACCGGACGTCGTCTTCCAGGGCGGTCCGGTCTCCCTCGACTCGGCGCTCGGAGTCGCGGTGATCCCCGGCGACGAGGGGCCGCTCGGCTGGCGCAGGGTGTACGGGGCGATCGGCCTGGTGGACCTGGAGGCACCACCGGAACTGCTGGCCGCGGCGCTCGGCTCGCTGCGGATCTTCGCGGGGTATGCGGGCTGGGGCCCCGGGCAGCTGGAGACGGAGCTGACCGAGGGTGCCTGGTACGTGGTGGAGTCGGAGCCCGGAGACGTCTCCTCGCCGCGTCCGGAACATCTGTGGCGGGCGGTCCTGCGCCGTCAGCGCAGCGAACTCGCCATGATTGCAACCTACCCGGACGACCCTTCGCTCAACTGAACCGCGGGGCTTTCAGTACCCTGGCTGTTATGAGCACTCTTGAGCCCGAGCGCGGGGCAGGTACGGGGACCCTCGTAGAGCCGACGCCGCAGGTGTCGAGCGGCGACGGCGACCACGAGCGCTACGCCCATTACGTCCAGAAGGACAAGATCATGGCGAGTGCCCTGGAGGGCACCCCCGTGGTCGCACTGTGCGGAAAGGTCTGGGTGCCGGGGCGCGACCCCAAGAAGTATCCGGTCTGTCCCATGTGCAAGGAGATCTACGAGTCCATGGGCGCCGGTGGCGACAAGGACAAGGGCAAGGGCGGCAAGGACAAGAAGTAGCCCGTCCGCAGACCGTTCGCCAGAACCCCCGGAGTGCGCTGATGCGCGCCCCGGGGGTTCTGCGTGCAGCCGTCGTCCCGGGTGCGTGGCGCGGGCTGTACCGGCGCCCACGCGCGGCACGGTTGAGCCGACGGGCCCGGTCGAGGTGTCGTCAAGGCGGTGACGGGAGTTGGCGAGGCGGCGTTCGGTGGCTTTGGCCCGGATCGCGCCCCGTCGGCGATCCCAGGTACTGATCCACATGCTGATCCACCGGAGGTGACGACCGCTCCGCATGCCGTGGCTGGAGCGCAGCTTGCCCCGGGCCTGCGTTGGGGTCACCCACCTGCAGTACGACATCCCGCCACCACCCGACGAACTCCGCAACACCCAGGATCCCCGGACCGGTCGATCCACTGCGGCATACCCTCGACGGCGATGGCCATCCCCTTGCTGGTCTTCCTCGTACTCGTACAGCGACGCCCGGTCCCGGAACCGGGCGGAGCGGTTAAGGACTGACGTCATGGACATCGAGGGTCTGATTCCGGCGCCGCTGCGCGCCACGAACGCCACGGCCGGCTTCGTTCTCGATCAGGACACTGTTGTCGTTGCGCAACCGGGCACGGAGCGCATCGCACGCCACCTGTGCGGCACCCTCGCCGCCGCGACCGGGCTGCCGCTGGCGCAGGCCAAGGCCGACGACGGGAACGCGATCCGCCTGCGGACCGACCCCGAGGTGGCCGCGGAGCTGGGTCCCGAGGGGTACCGGCTGTCCGTGGACGGCGACGGCGTCACCGTGCTGGGCGGCGGCGCGGCCGGAGTCCACTGGGGTACGCAGACCCTGCGCCAACTCCTGGGCCCCGACGCCTACCGGCGGGCCCCCATGGACCCGGAGCGTCAGTGGCGCGTCCCGGGCTGCACCGTCGAGGACCGCCCCCGGTTCTCCTGGCGCGGCCTGATGCTCGATGTCTCACGGCACTTCCTGCCCAAGGACGACATCCTGCGCTACCTCGACCTCCTCGCCGCCCACAAGCTGAACGTCTTCCACTTCCACCTCACCGACGACCAGGGCTGGCGGGTGGAGATCAAGCGCTTCCCGAAGCTCACCGAGATCGGTTCCTGGCGCACCCGTACCAAGCACGGACACCGGGCGTCGGAGCTGTGGGACGAGACCCCGTACGGCGGTCACTACACGCAGGACGACATCCGCGAGATCGTCGCGTACGCCGCCGAGCGGCATATCCGTGTCGTCCCCGAGATCGACATCCCGGGCCACTCGCAGGCTGCCATCAGCGCCTACCCGGAACTGGGCAACACCGACGTCATCGACACCGCCGCCCTCTCCGTCTGGGACACCTGGGGCGTCACTCCGAACGTGCTCGCCCCCACCGACCACACCCTCCGCTTCTACGAGGGCGTCTTCGAGGAGATCCTCGATCTCTTCCCGGCCGCCACCTCGCCGTTCATCCACGTCGGCGGCGACGAATGTCCCAAGGACCAGTGGAAGGCGTCCCCGGCCGCCCAGGCCCGGATCAAGGAACTCGGCCTGGCCGACGAGGAGGAGCTGCAGTCCTGGTTCATCAGGCACTTCGACAGCTGGCTCACCGCGCGCGGCCGCCGCCTCATCGGCTGGGACGAGATCCTCGAAGGCGGCCTCGCGGACGGCGCGGCGGTGTCGTCGTGGCGCGGGTACGCGGGTGGCATCGCCGCCGCCGAGGCCGGGCACGACGTCGTGATGTGCCCGGAGCAGCAGGTCTATCTGGACCACCGTCAGCACGGAGGCCCCGACGAGCCGATGCCCATCGGGTACGTACGCACCCTGGAGGACGTCTACCGCTTCGAACCCGTACCGCCGGGCCTGACCGACGAGGCGACCCGTCACATCCTGGGCACCCAGGCCAACGTGTGGACCGAGGTCATACAGAACCGGTCCCGCGTCGACTACCAGGCCTTTCCGCGGCTCGCGGCGTTCGCGGAGGTCGCCTGGTCGGCGCTGCCCGCCTCCGCCGACCGGGACTTCGCCGACTTCGAGCGCCGGATGACCGCGCACTACGCCCGACTTGACGCGCTCGGCGTCGATTACCGCCCGCCGGGCGGCCCGTTGCCGTGGCAGAAGCGCCCCGGCGTCCTCGGACGTCCGATCGAGGGGGCGCCCCCGAACGTGTGATCCCGCTCGCGGACCGGGCCGGGCCACCGCGGTTCCTGGGACCGTGGTGGCCGGAAGCGCTCTTGCCGACCCTGCCGGAACCGCGCTTCCCCGGAAGGGAATATGTCGTACAAGGCTTACCGAAGAGTGGCAATTCACACCCTGTGCATAAGGGGCGCGAAAAGGGAGCATCCCCCAGGTCAGGGGCGAATGCGCCCTTCGCGGACCCTCGCGTCGGTCCGATCGGAAGATGTGCCAGAGTTGCCACGTCCGGGCTTTGAGCACGTACCGTACGGCGAAACAAGCGGGACGCCGGGACACCGGGAAGGGGCAGCTGGGTTGACCACTCACGCACCGCAGGCGACGCAGACGGTGACTCTGCCCGCCTCGCTCGACGAGGCCGTGGCGGCACTCGGCGCCATGCCCGCCGCCGTTCCCGTGGCCGGCGGCACGGACCTGATGTCGGCCGTCAACAAGGGGCTGCTGCGCCCCTCCGGACTCGTCGGCCTCGGCCGCATCAGCGAGCTCCGCGGCTGGCACTACCAGGACGGTCACGCCCTGCTCGGCGCCGGACTCACCCACGCACGCATGGGCCGGCCCGACTTCGCCGCACTGATCCCCGCCCTGGCCGCGGCCGCGCGCGCCGCGGGCCCGCCCCAGATCCGTAACGCCGGGACGCTCGGCGGCAACATCGCCAGCGCGGCCCCGACCGGCGACGCCCTTCCCGTGCTCGCAGCCCTGGAGGCGGAGCTCGTCATCGCGGGTCCCGACGGCGCCCGCCGCGAGATCCCCGTCTCGCACCTGCTGGCCGGCCGGGAGATGCTCGAACCCGCGGAGCTGATCGGCTTCGTCCGCGTACCGCTGCTGCACGCCCCCCAGGTCTTCTTCAAGGCGACCGGCCGCACCGGCCCCGGCCGCGCCACCGCTTCCGTCGCGATCGTCCTCGACCCGGCCCGGCGCGGGGTGCGCTGCGCGGTCGGCGCCATCGCGCCGATGCCGTTGCGTCCGCTGGAGGCCGAGCACTGGATCGCCTCGCTGATCGACTGGGACGGCGAACGGGGCCTGGCGCCCGACGCGCTGGCCGCCTTCGGTGAGTACGTCGCCGCCGCCTGCATCCCGGACCAGCCGCCGCTCGCCGACGGGGAAGAGGCACCACCGCTGCCCCCCGCCGTACTGCATCTGCGGCGCACGGTCGCCGCACTCGCCCGACGCGCGCTGGGAAGGGCACTGTCGTGAGCAACAGCAACGCCGACAACAGGAACAACGAGGGCCCCGCCGACGAGCACGGCGGCTGGCAGCCGACCGCGCAGGGCGGCGAGTACGACGCCGAGGCGACCGCCTTCGTCCAGCTGCCCCCGGAGGACCTGGCGAACATCCCGCTGGCCGCTCCCGGCCAGGGCTATGTACCGCCGATGATCGTGCCGCTGACCCCCGCGGCCGGGCTCGACCCGGCGGCGACGGGCAGTTGGGTCGTGCAGACGCAGAGCACGCAGGACCAGGAGACGGAGCAGCAGGCGACGGGCGCGGTGCACTGGCCGGACCCGAACGAACAGCAGCACCAACAGCTTCCGGAGTACCCGCAGCACGAGGAGTACCCGCAGCAGGGCGAGACGTCGGCCTCGACCGGCCAGTGGAACTTCGCCGAGGCGACGGCCGCCGAAGCCTCAGGCCACACCGGCCAGTGGACGATCCCGGTTGCCGATGGCGACCTGCCGGAGGAGTCCGGCGAGTTCGCGGCCTCGGCGCTGGCGTCCCAGTGGTACGCGGAAGGGACGCCACCGGCCACGCTGCCGGGTGGCGCGCCCGCGCCGTGGGCGACGCAGCCGGAGGCTCCCGAGGTTTCCGGGACGGCCGCGGAGGGCACGGCGGACACCCCGGCGTCGGGCACGGACCTCACGCAGGTCCCGGCCCAGGACGCCACCGCGTCGGAAACGGCCGAGGCGCTGACGGAGCCCGTGGCCGACACCACGGCCACTCCCGAGCAGGCCCTCCCCACCGACCCCCCTCACGACACCACCTTCGACGCTCCCCTCGACACCCCCAGCGAGCACCCGTCCGCCTCCTACGTCCTGCATGTGAACGGCGCCGACCGCCCCGTCACGGACGCCTGGATCGGCGAGTCCCTGCTCTATGTGCTCCGTGAGCGACTCGGCCTCGCCGGAGCCAAGGACGGCTGCTCGCAGGGCGAGTGCGGTGCCTGCAACGTCCAGGTCGACGGCCGCCTCGTCGCTTCCTGCCTGGTCCCCGCGGCCACCGCGGAGGGCAGCGAGGTCCGTACGGTCGAGGGCCTGGCCGTCGACGGCGAGCCGTCCGACGTGCAGCGTGCCCTGGCCGACTGCGGCGCCGTCCAGTGCGGCTTCTGCATCCCCGGCATGGCCATGACCATCCACGACCTGCTGGAGGGCAACCACGCCCCCAGCGAACTGGAGACCCGCCAGGCGCTCTGCGGCAACCTCTGCCGCTGCTCCGGCTACCGCGGCGTCCTGGACGCCGTGAACAACGTCATAGCGGGCCGCGAGGCGAGCGCCGAGGCGGTCACGGAGCCCGGCGCCGCCACCGCGGATGCGCATTCCACCGAGCCCCGCATCCCGCACCAGGCGGCGCCCGGTGCCGGTAGTGTCCAGCCCCATCTGCAGGACGGAGGCATGGCGTGAGCAACGACGCAGCCACCGCCACCCACACGGCGCTCACCATTCCGCCGGTGGACGGCCCCGGCGCCGAGCCGCCCGGGTTCGGCATCGGCGCCTCACTGCCGCCCGCCGACGCCCGTGCCAAGACCGAGGGCACGTTCCCGTACGCGGCCGACCTCTGGGCCGAGGGACTGCTCTGGGCGGCCGTGCTCCGTTCCCCGCACCCGCACGCCCGCATCCTGTCCATCGACACCACGGGCGCCGCGGAGATGCCCGGCGTACGTGCGGTCGTCACCCACGAGGACGTCCCCGGCGACGGGGCGTACGGACGCGGGGTCGTCGACCGTCCCGTCTTCGCCTCCGAACTGGTCCGCCACCACGGCGAACCGATCGCCGCGGTCGCCGCCGACCACCCCGACACGGCCCGCCTCGCCGCAGCGGCGATCGTCGTCGAGTACGACGTCCTCGAACCGGTCACCGACCCGGAGAAGGCGTTCGCCGCGGAGCCCCTGCACCCCGACGGCAACCTCATCCGCCACATCCCGCTGCGCTACGGCGACCCGGACATCACGGGCGACGTCATCGTCGAGGGCCTGTACCGCATAGGCCGCCAGGACCCCGCCCCGATCGGCGCCGAGGCCGGCCTCGCCGTGCCGCGCCCCGACGGCGGTGTGGAGATCTACACCGCCTCCACCGACCCGCACACCGACCGCGACCTCGCCGCCGCCTGCTTCGGTCTCGAACCGGACCGGGTGAAGATCGTCGTCACCGGCGTTCCCGGCGCGACCGGCGACCGCGAGGACCCGGGCTTCCAGCTCCCGCTCGGCCTGCTCGCCCTGCGTACCGGCTGCCCGGTCAAACTGGCCGCCACCCGCGAGGAGTCCTTCCTCGGCCACGCCCACCGCCACCCGACGCTGCTCCGCTACCGCCACCACGCGGACGCAGAAGGCAGGCTGGTCAAGGTCGAGGCGCAGATCCTCCTCGACGCGGGCGCGTACGCCGACGCCTCGTCCGAGTCCCTGGCCGCCGCGGTCGCGTTCGCCTGCGGTCCGTACGTCGTCCCGCACGCCTTCATCGAGGGCTGGGCGGTCCGTACCAACAACCCGCCGTCCGGCCATGTGCGCGGCGAGGGCGCCATGCAGGTCTGCGCGGCGTACGAGGGCCAGATGGACAAGCTGGCCGCCAAACTCGGCATCGACCCGGCCGAACTCCGCCTCCGCAACTCGCTCTCCACCGGCGACATTCTCCCGACCGGCCAGACAGTGACGTGCCCCGCCCCCGTGGCCGAACTGCTTCGTGCGGTACGGGACGTCCCGCTCCCCGCGCTCCCCAAGGACTCCCCGGAGGACGACTGGCTGCTCCCCGGTGGCCCGGAGGGCGCAGGCGAACCCGGTGCCGTACGCCGCGGCGTCGGCTACGCACTCGGCATGGTCCACATGCTCGGAGCCGAAGGTGCGGACGAGGTCTCCACCGCCACGGTCCGGGTCCACAACGGTGTCGCCACGGTCATCTGCGCCGCGGTCGAAACCGGCCAGGGCTTCAGCACCCTGGCCCGCCAGGTCGTCCAGGAGACCCTGGGCATCGAAGAGGTCCACGTGGCCGCGGTCGACACCGACCAGCCCCCGGCGGGCCCGTCCACACACGGCCGCCACACCTGGGTCTCCGCCGGAGCGGTGGAACGCGCCGCCAAGATGGTCCGCACCCAGCTCCTTCAGCCCCTGGCCCACAAATTCGGCATGTCCACCGAGCTGCTCCAGATCACGGACGGCAAGATCACCTCGTACGACGGGGTGCTGTCCACGACGGTCACGGAGGCGATGGACGGCAAGGAACTCTGGGCCACCGCCCAGTGCCGCCCCCACCCGACCGAGCCGCTCGACGAGTCCGGCCAGGGCGACGCGTTCGTCGGTCTCGCCTTCTGCGCGATCCGCGCGGTTGTGGACGTCGACATCGAACTCGGGTGGATCCGTGTGGTCGAGATGGCTGTGGCCCAGGACGTGGGCCGGGTCCTCAACCCGTCCCAACTGGCGACCCGTATCGAAGCAGGCATCACCCAGGGCATCGGCGCGGCCCTGTCGGAGAACCTCCGTACGACCCGCGGTGTGATCCGCCACCCCGACCTCACGGGTTACGCCCTGCCTACCTCGCTTGACGCCCCCGACATTCGCATTGTCAAACTTGTCGAAGAACGAGACGTAGTGGCCCCCTTCGGCGCCAAGCCGGCCTCGGCGGTCCCGGTGGTCACGTCCCCGGCAGCGGTGGCCGCGGCAGTCCGTGCGGCAACGGGCCGTCCGATAAACCGCCTCCCGATCAGGCCGCAGGCGGCGGTGGCAACCACCAACTCCTAGGCGTAGAACCGACGGCGTGAACTCGGTTGCATGTGCAACGACGGGATGAACGGTGCCGGTGGTGCTGACTACAGTGGTGCGCACGCTGTAATCAGCCGCATACGGGGGAGTGTTCAGTGCTGCCGAGCGACCCTGGGGGATCGACGGACGCGCCAGGAGTGTCGTTCGGGTCGGTTTTCGACTTCGCGCAGAACGCGGTCGGTGAACTGGTCACCGAGCTCTCGTCGTTCACCGAGTTCCGCGACCGGATCGATGAGCTCCTGAAGGACCTCAAGGGCTCGCCGGCCGATGCCAGGAAGCTCGGCGAGGACCGGATGTCGCGCGCCCAGTTCGGCGGCGAGAAGGGCCGGTGGGCCGAGGCGGACGCCCTGCACCACACGTACGAGACGGTGATCACGGAGCTGGAGCAGCTGTCCGGACTGCTGTCGGACTCCATAGAGGGAATGGGCATCGCGGTCCTCGCGTCGCACAAGGGTTACGAGCACGTCGACCTGGACGTCCGCGAACGCATGCTCGCGATCAAGAGCAGCATGCAGGAACACTATGGCGGCGAGTACGCCCCAGGAATGGCTGCTGCGAAGCAGAACGACGAATGTCCGACGGCTGAGAAGCCCGCGCCCGACGAGAGCGCCGGGACCGCCTGATGGCGACGTCGATGATCGACAGGGCATGGGGACAGGGAGAGCGACGGTATGGGTCAGACGGGGAGCGGCTCGGGTACGTCGTTCGAGAACATGTCCCACGAGCGGATGCTGGAGTGGCTGGACCAGGCGAACAGCGGAGCGGTGCAGGGGGCGGCGGACAAGTTGCGCCATGCGTCGGAGGAGATCCGCAAGATCGCGGAGGACCTGAAGATCCGTCCGCAATGGGTCGAGTGGAAGGGCACAGGAGCTGATGCCTTCCGCACCTGGAGCGCAGACCTGGCCAACGCGACGCTGCGCCTGGGCGCCTACAGCGAAGGTGCGTCGAAATGGCTGGCCGAGGCATCCGGAGCCATCGCCTTGGCTCAGGCATCGATCCCCCGCACGGGGCCGGGCGACCAGGCCGCCCTGGACGCGGCCAGGGCGGTAAGCAAGGACTCGGGCGCTTCGGCAGCGGACAAGGAGGCTGCGGCGGCGTTGTTGTCGACGAAGGAGAGGGACCGGCAGGAGGCGGCTGCGCAGATGCGGAGGCTGGCGCAGACGTACTCGTTCTCGTCTTCGCAGATGGACGCGTTGGAGAAGCCGGTCTTTCCGCCGCCGCCACAGGCGATCTCGCCGGAGGACACCAGGTCAGTCGGCAGACATTCAGAGGACGTGCTGCCTGGTGCCAGCCCAGGCGGAAGCAGCGGACAGGTATCCGGCAGTGGCGCACCAGCTTCAGAAGCTCACATCAGCGGTGCCGGGTTGGGGAGCAGCCCCTCGGCAGAACGCATCGCAAGCCCCGTAACAACCAGCCCGGCTGGCATGGGGATTGACGGTCTGGCAACCCTGCCGGACGCTCCAGGACAGTCCATCGTTGGCCCCTCGGGTCCGTCGACGGCGGCAAAGTCGGAGGGGGGTGCCACGCAGCCAGGAAGCACGCTTACTCATGCGGTTGGTCGAGGTTGGGCCGTCCCCTCGAGTCAGATCGGTGATGGACGAGGCGGTGGGATGCGTACGCCGTCCCTGCGAAGTCCGACGGGGCCAGCACCCGGTTCCATCCCACAACTGCCTCGCGAAAGTGGAATCACTGGGGGCAAACCTGTTCCGCAGGCCCCGGGGCGTCCGACGGGGAGTTTGCCTCGCAGCACAGTCGTCGGTGGAGAAGGTGTGCACGGACGTGCGCCCCTGGGGCATGGCGGGGGATTGCCCGGGACCAGTGGCCAAGGTGGCATTACCGGGGGCCGCCGCTTGGCCGGGGAGACCGGCGGCATCGTCGGCGGTCGGCCCCAGCAGCCGGGGCGTTCCAGTGGGCGTCCGTTCACACTGGGAGGCTCCGGTTTGGTTCGCGGAGCAGGCGTGACCGGAAGAACCGGGACTGCTACCCCGGGCTCACGGTCTGAAGCGGCGCGGCGGGATGAGAGTGGTGGGCGGCCGGATTACCTCACCGAGGATGAAGAAACCTGGCAGCAAGGCAGCCGACGAGTAGTGCCCCCACTTATCGACTGATACACAAAGAACGGCAAGAGGGAAGCAGATGCCTACCAGCAGTATCCGCGTTGGTCGTAGCTGGGCCGCCCTATCGGTGATCATAGGGATACTGTCGGCAGCTTTTGCGACAACGCCTGCATATGCCGATTCCGCTCGGTCGCTTCAGTGGTACCTCGATGTAATGAAAGCCGGGGGGATGTGGGAGACCAGCACGGGGGAAAACGTCATTGTTGCAGTGATCGACTCCGGTGTCGATTCTTCGAACCCCGACCTTGTTGGGCAAGTGCTCAAAGGGAAGGATATGTCACCCGACTCTCCGGGGGATGAGCGCACGGACTACGAGGGTCACGGAACGGGGATGGCCGGACTGATTGCCGGAACAGGCAAGTCCGGTGGCGGGAACGGCGCTTTCGGCCTAGCTCCTGGAGCCAAGATCCTTCCAATCAGGATGAGAGACGATGCTGGACGCGTCAATGGCGCCACCGGTGATGCGAACTTTAATCGGGACTTGCCCATTGCTATTCGCTATGCAGCGGATCACGGGGCAAAGGTCATCAATATCTCCTTGGCGTACGGCACGGGTTCGCAACAGGTTTCAGATTCGGTGAAATATGTCCTTGAGAAGGGGGCGCTTATCTTTGCCGGAGTTGGGAATGGTGGCGATGAAGGCAACCGGGTCCAGTACCCGGCCGGCACTCCTGGAATTGTCGGCGTGGGAGCTGTCGATAAGAGCCTCCACAAGGCTGAGTGGTCTCAGTACGGACCGCAGGTAGATCTTTCGGCGCCCGGTGTCGACATGGTTCACGCCTGCGGTGGAAAGACCGGGCTCTGCAAGACCAGCGGAACCAGCGACGCGACCGCCCTCGCCTCCGCCTCCGCCGCCCTGATCTGGTCCAAGCACCCGGACTGGACGAACAATCAGGTTCTGCGCGTCATGCTCAATACCGCCGGTGGTCCGACCAGTGGTGCCAAGCGCTCCGACTACATCGGATACGGCATTGTCCGCCCGCGGATCGCCCTGAAGACTCCCGGCAACCCCGGCCCCGCCGACGTATACCCGCTCCCCGACCTCGCGGCCGCTGAGTCCCCCGCTCCCTCCGCCAAGCCCTCCAAGGCAACGCGGGGTTCGGAGGACAACGACAAGCCAGCCGCTGTGGCACCGGCTGACGACAAGAGCAACACCGGTCTCTGGATCGGACTCGGCGCAGCCGCCCTCATCGGTGCAGCGGTTGCCGTCCCGGCCGTACGCTCCCGCCGCCGCAAGTCGGTCACGGGTGCAACCCCGCACCCGTACCAGCAAGCCCAGCCTCAGCATCAGCCCGCACCGCCGGCCTTCGGCCCCCCTCCCACCGCTCCTCGCGGCTCCAACTCGCCCCACGAGGGCCATTCGTACGGTGAAGGGCCGACCGGCTGAGCCCATGCTCGAGCGAAGGCGATGAGGCCTGGCATCAGTCGTCGTCGTGCTCGCTCCCGAGCCGCGGGCCGTTGCCGAGCGGGAGGCGGGGCGGGGCAAGAGCGGTTACGGGGCCGGGTTCACGGCGGAGAACGCTGTCAGGACACCGTGGCCCGCGCCCCGGACCCGGGAAAGCCGCCCGCCCCGGAACTTCCCCGGGGCGGGCGGCTTCGTCTGCGAGGCCGTGACCGGATTCGAACCGGTGTAACTCGAGTTGCAGTCGAGCCCCTGAACCACTCGGGCACACGGCCGTGTGCTGGTGCTTCGTGCTGATGTGTCGACCGTAGGGGCCACGGGAGACGGGCTCAAGGGTGCGGGCCGCGCTGCAATGCGACTGCCATACCGCGTTCATGCTCGGCGCCCGGTCCTACGACCAAGGGACGAGTGCGCGACCGCCTCACGACAGGGCCGAAAGCGGATCTTGACCCTTACTCTTGGGTCCATGACCGCCCTCGAACCGCGTGACGCCGATGTCTCGCCCCGTGCTGTGGACGCTCCCGTCGTCGCCGAGTCCGAAGGGGTGCTGGGCCGGACCTATCGGGCGCTCAGCATCGGCATTGTCTCCGTCGTCTTCCTGATCGCCTTCGAGGCGACCGCCGTCGGGACCGCGATGCCGGTCGCCGCCCGCGAGCTGCACGGCATTCCGCTCTACGCGTTCGCGTTCTCCGCGTACTTCACCACCAGCCTCTTCGCCATGGTGCTCTCCGGGCAGTGGGCGGACCGGCGCGGGCCGCTGACGCCGCTCGCCACCGGGATCGGTGCCTTCGGCGCCGGTCTGCTGCTGTCGGGGACGGCGGCCGGCATGTGGATGTTCATCGCCGGGCGGGCCGTGCAGGGGCTCGGCGGCGGACTGGTGATCGTGGCGTTGTACGTGGTGGTCAGCCGGGCCTATCCGGAGCGGATCCGACCCGCGATCATGGCCGCTTTCGCCGCGAGTTGGGTCGTCCCGTCCGTCGTCGGGCCGCTCGCCTCCGGCAGCGTGACCGAGCATCTGGGCTGGCGCTGGGTCTTCGTCGGGATTCCGGTTCTGGTGGTCTTCCCGCTGGCCCTCGCGCTGCCCGCGATCCGACGCATGGCGTCCGGGCCTGCTGATCCGTCGGCGCCCGTCGAACCGTACGACCGCCGGCGCATCGTTCTGGCGCTCGCCATTTCGGTGGGGGCCGGTCTGCTGCAGTACGCGGGGCAGGAGCGGAACTGGTTTGCGCTGATTCCGGCCGCCGCGGGTGTCGCTCTGCTCGTTCCCGCCGTACGGGGGCTCCTGCCCGTCGGCACCGGGCGCGCGGCGCGCGGGCTGCCGTCGGTGGTGCTGCTGCGCGGGATCGCCGCCGGGTCGTTCATCGCAGCCGAGTCCTTCGTGCCGCTGATGCTGGTGACGCAGCGCGGGCAGTCCCCGACGATGGCCGGGCTGTCGCTCGCCGCCGGGGGCGGGACCTGGGCGCTCGGCTCGTACGTCCAGGCCCGGCCGCGCCTGGAGCCGTACCGGGAGCGGCTGATGGTGGGCGGCATGGTGCTGGTCGTCGCGGCGATCGCGGGCGCACCGTCGGTGCTGATCGCGGGGGTTCCAGTGTGGACGGTGGCGGTCGCCTGGGCCGTCGGGTGCTTCGGCATGGGCATGGTGATCGCTTCGACGAGCGTGCTGCTGCTGAAGCTGTCGCCGCCGGAGGAGGCGGGGGCCAACTCCGCAGCGCTCCAGATCTCCGACGGGCTCTCGAATGTGCTGCTGCTGGCGGCCGGGGGTGCGGCCTTCGCCGCGCTCGGCGGCGGCGCCGTGGGGGCGGTGCACGACTCGGTGGAGGCGGGCGCTGCGGGGGCGCATCCGGGGGCGTTCGCGGTGGTGTTCCTGCCGATGGCGGGGGTGGCACTGGTGGGGGCGTGGGTCGCCGGCCGGGTGCGGGAAAAGGCGTAGTACCGCGTGGTGCCACGCGTGCCGGCTTTTTCGGCCAGGACGCTTCTGCGGGACGTCCGGCAGAAGGCCGCGGCACCGATGGAGTCCCTGGCAGGCAACCACACGCCGGTGGTCGGGTGCAGAAGCGCCCAGGTCGTGTGCCGGACGATGCGCCTGTCAGCGCCGCCCTCGATGCCGACGAGGCCGAGACGTTCGTGCCGGACGTGTGCCGGGGCGCCCTCGGCATGCCCAGCCCCGCCGCGAAACTGCCCCGATTCGCCGCGTGGCCACACCCTGTGAAGAGGGTCTCAACGGGGACGAACCACGGCTCGTTCGTACGGGGTTCCGCTCGTGCCCCCGGTAAGGTGGCCCGGTTGTCGTATCGCGTACGAGCCCTTCCCGGCCCGTACGGGCAGCGCCCCACGTACCCGAGAGCCCCGAACCGGAGACCGTGACTACTACCGCCTCCCACCACCTCTCACCCGCCTATCCCGGCCGCGCTCCCTGGGGCACGGCCGGCAAGCTGCGAGCCTGGCAGCAGGGCGCCATGGAGAAGTACATCCAGGAGCAGCCGCGTGACTTCCTCGCGGTCGCCACGCCCGGCGCAGGGAAGACCACCTTCGCGCTGACCCTCGCGTCGTGGCTGCTGCACCACCACGTCGTGCAGCAGATCACCGTCGTCGCGCCGACCGAGCACCTGAAGAAGCAGTGGGCGGAGGCGGCCGCCCGGATAGGGATCAAGCTCGACCCCGAGTACAGCGCCGGACCTCTGAGCAAGGAGTACCACGGGGTCGCGGTCACGTACGCCGGTGTCGGTGTCCGCCCGATGCTGCACCGCAACCGGTGCGAGCAGCGCAAGACTCTCGTGATCCTGGACGAGATCCACCACGCCGGTGACTCGAAGTCCTGGGGCGAGGCGTGCCAGGAGGCCTTCGACCCGGCAACCCGGCGGCTCGCGCTGACCGGTACGCCGTTCCGGTCCGACACCAACCCGATTCCGTTCGTCGTGTACGAGGAGGGGAACGACGGGATCAGGCGTTCCTCGGCCGACTACACCTACGGCTACGGGAACGCGCTCGCCGACGGCGTCGTCCGCCCCGTGATCTTCCTCAGCTACAGCGGCAACATGCGATGGCGCACCAAGGCCGGTGACGAGATCGCCGCCCGGCTCGGCGAGCCGATGACCAAGGACGCCATCGGGCAGGCCTGGCGGACCGCGCTGTCGCCCACCGGCGACTGGATCCCGAACGTCCTCGCGGCCGCCGACAAGCGGCTGACCGAAGTGCGCAAGGGCATTCCGGACGCGGGCGGGCTCGTGATCGCCACCGACCAGGAGTCCGCGCGCGAGTACGCCAAGATCCTGAAGAAGGTCACCGGCGAGAAGGCGACCGTGGTCCTCTCCGACGAGAAGGCCGCATCGAAGAAGATCGACAAGTTCAGCGAGGACGACTCGCGGTGGATGGTCGCGGTCCGGATGGTGTCGGAGGGCGTCGACGTGCCGCGTCTCGCGGTCGGTGTGTACGCCACCACCATCTCGACCCCGCTCTTCTTCGCCCAGGCCGTCGGACGCTTCGTGCGGTCGCGTCGGCGCGGCGAGACCGCTTCCGTCTTCCTACCGACCATTCCGATGCTCCTCGACTTCGCGAACGAGATGGAGGTCGAGCGGGACCACGTCCTCGACAAGCCCAAGAAGGGCAGTGACGAGGAGAACCCGTTCTCCGAGGAGGACAAGCTCCTCGCCGACGCGGAACGCCTGGAGGACGAGGAGACCGAGGACCAGCTGCCGTTCGAGGCGCTGGAGTCCGACGCGGTCTTCGACCGGGTGCTGTACGACGGCGCCGAGTTCGGCATGCAGGCGCACCCGGGCAGCGAGGAGGAGCAGGACTACCTGGGGATTCCCGGGCTGCTCGAACCCGACCAGGTGCAGTTGCTGCTGCAGAAGCGGCAGACCCGGCAGATCGCGCACAGCAGGCAGAAGCCGGCCGGGGAGGCCGATCTGCTGGAGAAGCCGGCGGAGGCCCGGCCGGTGGTCACGCACAAGCAGCTGCTGGGGCTGCGCAAGCAGCTCAACACGATGGTGTCGGCGTACACGCACCAGAGCGGCAAGCCGCACGGGGTGATCCACACCGAGCTGCGGCGGGTTTGTGGAGGGCCGCCGAGCGCGGAGGCGACGGCGGGGCAGATCCAGCAGCGGATCAAGAAGGTGCAGGAGTGGGCCACCCGGATGAGGTGAGTCCGCTCGTGTCGGATGCCGGCCCGGTACGGGGACAGAGATCCTCGTGCCGGGCCGGTGTCGTCCGTGCGGCCGTCACCGTCGTGGGGCCGAGGGCCGGCGGCTCGCAGACCTCCGACCCGGTGAGGACCGAGGTCGTCGGGCTCGACGGCGCGGGCTGACAGGCCTCACCGTCGACGGCGCGGACACCGTCGCGATCCGGGTCAAGGAGGCCTCGTCGACCGCGGGCCGCGACCGCCGCATTCACCGTCCAGGACGCCGCGTCCGCCCTGGACATCACCGTCCGGGACCCGGCCACGAAGGCGCTACGGGCCTGCGAGGTTCTGATCGACGGAAAAATTATGCGGCATTCGTTCACCGTGAGTTAACGATGGTTCACTTCTGTGCACGGAGCGTCGCAATGGAGTCGGTCGACCTGAACGCGCGTAGATGTTCCGGATCCCGTCGGCGCCGCGCTGACCGGGGCTTATGCTCCTGCGGCACAGCCACTGCTCCACGTGCGCCCGGATTCTGGACGAGGTCTTCCGCTGAGCGGACTGGCTCGCTACTGTCCCCAAAAAAGTGAACGCCCCGTGGCAGCGCCGCCGCGGAGCGCAGCCGGTGCCTTGGCCGCCGGCGGCCTCTCCGTGCGTCGCCGCTGGGACCGGCGACGCAACCTCCGTGAGGGTGCCGCCACTCACCGAAGAGGAGAGGGCGTCGTGACCGCGGAGACCTCCCAGACGCTCGACCGGGGACTACGCGTCCTCAAGCTGCTCGCCGACACCGACCACGGGCTGACCGTCACCGAGTTGTCCAACAAACTCGGCGTCAACCGCACCGTCGTCTACCGTCTGCTGGCCACACTGGAACAACACGCCCTGGTACGCCGTGATCTGGGTGGCCGGGCCAGGGTGGGACTCGGCGTGCTGCGCCTGGGCCGCCAGGTGCATCCGCTGGTACGGGAGGCTGCGCTGCCCGCGCTGCGGTCCCTGGCCGAGGACATCGGAGCCACCGCCCACCTGACGCTGGTCGACGGCAGCGATGCGCTGGCGGTTGCCGTCGTCGAACCGACCTGGACCGACTATCACGTGGCCTACCGGGCCGGCTTCCGTCATCCGCTCGACAAGGGCGCCGCGGGCCGGGCGATCCTGGCCGCACGGGCGAAGCCGGTGTCCGAGACCGCGTTCACGCTCACACACGGCGAGCTGGAAGCGGGCGCGAGCGGCGCGGCGGCTGCCCTGATGGGGGTCACGGGCGTGGAGGGCAGCGTGGGCGTGGTGATGCTGGCGGACGCCGTACCGGAACGGGTCGGACCGCGAGTCGTCGACGCGGCGCGCGAGGTCGCGGACGCGTTGCGGTAGTACCGGGGTCGTCCGGCGGCCGCTTTGTCCTCCGCCGCCGGACGGGCCGGATCGTGCTCGGACGGGCTGGGTCCGTGCTCCGGGCGGGCCTGTCGAACCCGTCCGGAGCCCGAGTGCGAGCCGGTCGGGCCTGCGCACCACCGGCCGGGGGACGGGCCGGCCCCTCCCCGGACCGGCCGGGCGGATGAACCCGGCCAGGTTAGATTGGGCGCGTGCTCACTCGTCTCTCGCGCCCCCGCGCCCTCGCCCTGTGCGCCCTGCCCGTCGTCGCCCTCTTCGGCGTCGCCGCCTTCGCGCCGCTGCCGTTCACCGTGGCGCAGCCGGGCACGACCGCGAACGTACTCGGGGACGTCCACGGCACGCCCGTGATCAGGATCAAGGGCGCGCCGACCCGCCCCACCAGCGGCCAGCTGCGGATGACGACCATCATCGCGACCGGGCCGACCGCCGACGTCGGGATCGGCGACGTGATCGACGGCTGGTTCCGGACCGACCGGGCGGTCCTGCCCCGCGAATCGGTCTACCCGACCGGCGGCTCCGAGAAGGAGATCGAGAAGCACAACCTCGAGGACATGAAGAAGTCGCAGAACTCAGCCGTGGACGCGGCCCTGCGGTACCTCGGCAAGGCGCCCGGATCGGTGGACGTGACCCTGCACCTCGCCGATGTGGGCGGGCCCAGTGCCGGTCTCTTCTTCGCTCTCGGCATCGTCGACAAGCTCGACGGCAACGGCTCCGGCGGTGATCTCACCGGTGGCCGCACCGTTGCCGGCACAGGCACGATCGAGGCGGACGGTACGGTCGGCGCGGTCGGCGGCGTATCGCTGAAGACCCAGGCCGCCCGGCGTGACGGTGCCACTGTCTTCCTCGTACCGAAGGCCGAGTGCAAGGCGGCGGGCGCCGAACTCCCCAAGGGGCTCAAGCTGATCCCGGTCACCACACTGAAGAGCGCGGTGTCCTCGCTCACGGCCCTCGACAAGGGGGCCAAGGTTCCGAGCTGCTGACACAGGGCGAGCCGCACACGCCCCGGGGCCTCTCGTCCGGATCATGCCGGACGGGCGGCGCCGGCCTTCGCCTCCGCACGCTCCTGCGCGGACGGCCGGTCGTCCATCGTGCGCCACACCGGGAAGATCATCGGGCTCACCGTCGCGAGCGTGTAGACCGCGCCCAGCGCCAGGAGCGCACCGTCCGCCCCGATGCTCTCCACCAGCAGCCCCGCCAGCAGCCCGCCCACCGGCATCGCCAGCTCGCAGCCCGCGGTGAGCGCCCCGGACACCCGGCTGCGCAGCTGCTGCGGTACGCGTTCGTACGTCATCGTCGTCAGGATCGGGTTCAGGACCCCGCCCGCGAGGCCACCCAGCAGCATCGTCACCGCGAGCGGCAGCGTCGTGTCCGTCAGCGCGGCAACCACGAACCTCGGTCCGCCGCACAGCACCACGCACACCGTGAACACCGCACGCCGCGAGAACCGGTGTCCCACCGCCCCGTACACCAGCGCGCCCGTCAGCCCGCCCGCCCCGAACAGTGCGGTGAGCAGGCCGAGTTGGGGTGCGCCGCCCAGTTCGCGCTCGGCGTGCACCGGGAGCAGTACGGCGTTCCAGCCCTGATCGGTGCCGTTCATGAAGAGCACCATCACCACGACGGCCAAGAGCAGCCGGTTGGAGAACAAGTAGGCGTATCCCTCGCGCAGTTCGTGGCTGTACGTGCGCAGTGAGGCCGGTGCCGCCGCTTTCCGCGGCTCGGCCGCCCGTACTCCTCGTACGCCTGCCGCGATGAGCAGTGCGGACGCACCGAAGGTCGCCGCGTCCAGCAGCAGTACGGTCTCCGCGCCGACGAGCGCGATCAGCACCCCGGCCAGTGCCGCGCCGGTCATCCTGGCGCCGCGCGAGGTGGCGTCGAAGAGGCTGGCGGCGCGGGTGACCGTGGTCCCGGCATGTTCGGCGAGGTCCGGCAGCAGGACGTAGCGCGCGGTGTTGCCGGGGGTGTGGACGAGCCCGTTCAGTGCCATCAGGGCGCAGAGCATCCAGAATTCGAGCGCCCCGGCGTAGTGGAGCAACGGAATGGCGGCGATGGCGAGTGTGCAGACGGTGTCGGAGGCGACGGAGATCCGCCGCCGTCCGATCCGGTCGATGACGGGCCCGCCGACGACCGCGGAGATGATGATCGGCAGTGTGGCACAGAAGGCGACGACGCCGGCCCGGCCGGCGCTGCCCGTGGTCTGCAGGACGAACCACGGGACCCCGATCAGGGTGAGCGAAGTGCCCGCGGTGGATATGCAGTTGGCCGCGAGAAGTGCGGCGAGCGGCTTGCGGTTCCCCCCGTCCATTGGCTAAACCGCGCGGGGGGAGGGCGCGGAGAGGGCACGCCGGTCCGACAGGACGCGCAGGCCCAGCTCGACCAGTCCCCAGCCCAGCTGTGCCCGCAGGGTCCGGTGCGGTGCCCGCGGTGCCCGGGCCGTGAGCGACATGCGGAACTCGTCGGCCTGCCGACGCAGTTCGGCGCCGTGAAGGTGCTGCAGCATCAGGTGCGTGTCGGGGTGCATGGTGGTTTCCTCTCAGTCGGTGGGGCGCGGGAACACGTGCAGATGGGTGCGGACGACGGCCGAACCTTCGGTGCCTTCGGGGACCCGGTCCCGGTAGCTGTCGATCAGGTCGTGGATCTTCTCGGCCAGCTCCAGTGAGAGCTCCGGGGTGAGTCGCACCTTGAAGTCGCTGACGTCGAAGCCGCGCAGCCACTCCTCGGGCCATTCGTGCATGGTGCCGAGCCAGGTGTTGAGCTCCTGGGTGTGCGTGGTGGCGATCTCGTGCAGGACGACTCCGATGGCGCCGCGCACCTCCGGGTCGGGGTCGCGGAGGTAATCCGCACTGCGGTCGAATGCGGTGCCCTTGTGCACGGCCCGCCACCATCGTTCGCGTCCCTTGCCGAGCGTCGGGTCGTCCTCGACGAAGCCGTGCGCGGCCAGTTGTCGCAGGTGGTAGCTGGTGGCGCCGCTGGACTCGCCGAGCCGGTCGCCGAGCTTCGACGCGGTCGCGGGGCCGAACTCCCGGAGGGCGTTCAGGAGTCGGAGCCGGAGGGGGTGTGCCAGCACGCGCAGGGTGCGGACGTCGACACGGAGGATGCTTGGGTCGAGCGGCTTCTCGCCGTCGGCTTCGTTCGCTGCCATGCCTCGACTGTAGACTTGCAAAGGCTCCTTTGCAACGCTTCTTTGCAACATCTTCTTTGTAACTCCGGGAGGCCTCGGCCCCGGCTGTCCGCTACCCCTTCTTGATGAACCCCTCCGCGATCAGCCAGTCCTTCGCCACCTCGTGCGGGTCCTCCCCGTCCACATCCACCTTCGCGTTCAGCTGCTGCGCGACCTCGGTCGTCAGCCGCCTGCTGACCGGGTTCAACAGATCGGCGATCTCCGGGTACTTGTCGAAGGTCGCGGTGTGGACGACGGGCGCGGCGTTGTAGTTGGGGAAGAAGTGCTTGTCGTCCACGAGGACGTCGAGGTTCATCGCCTTGATCCGGCCGTCCGTGGTGAACACCTCGCCCAACAGGCAGGAGTTGGACTTCGAGACCTGGGTGTAGATGATCCCGGCGTCCATCTTCCTGATGTTGGAGGCCGGGATCGACATCCCGTAGGCCTTCTCCATCCCCGGCAGTCCGTCGTCGCGCGAGGCGAACTCGTTCTCCACGCAGATCGTCACCGCCGCCGGGTCCATCTTCGCCAGCGCGGCGACGTCGGAGAGCGTCCGCAGGTGGTACTCCGCGTTGTTCTTCTTGCTGATGGCCAGCGCGTAGGTGTTGTTGAGGGTGGACTGCGGCAGCCAGGTCACCCCGTTCTTCCGGTCCTCGTCCCGGACCGCCTCCCACTGCATCAGCGGGTTGGCGATCGGCTTCGCATGGCCGAGGTACGTGATCCAGGCGGTGCCCGTGTACTCGTACATCGCGTCGGCGCCGCCCTTGATGATGGCCTCGCGCGCGCTGATCGAACCCGGCAGGTTCGTCCGGTCGAGGACCTCGGCACCGGCGGCCTTGAACACCAGGCCGATCATCTGGCCGAGGACGATGTTCTCGCTGAAGTTCTTCGAGGTGACGGTCAGCGAGGCACCGTCCAGTGGCTGCCCCCGGCCGACCGAGCCCGGCACCACGTCGTCGACCATCGGCGAACCGCTCTTCAGCCCGCACCCCGCGAGTGTCACCCAGAGCAGCGCCAGGGTCCCGAGGACACCGGCCGCCCTGAGCCTCCGTGCCGCTCCCTTCCCCGTGCTCACGCCCCCACCTCCAGCCCGCGCGGCGTCAACGCCACCTCGACCAGGGAGGCCAGCCAGTCCACCAGCAGCGCCAGCACCACCGTCAGCACGGAACCGAGCACCAGTACCGGCATCCGCTGCGTCTGGATGCCCGACGTGATCAGGTCCCCCAGCCCGCCGCCCCCGACGAACGTCGCCAGCGTCGCCGTGCCGACATTGAGGACCAGCGCCGTCCGTACCCCCGCCAGGATCAGCGGTACGGCGAGCGGCAGTTCGACCTTCGTCAGCGTGCCCATCGCCGACATGCCGATGCCGCGCGAGGCCTCGACCAGATTCGGCTCGATCGCCCTGAGACCGGCCACGGTGTTGGAGAACACCGGCAGCACGGCGTAGATCACCATGCCGATGATCGCGGTCGACGGGCCGATGCCCAGCCAGATCACCAGCAGTGCCAGCAGGCCGATCGCCGGGGTCGCCTGGCCGACGTTGGCGAGGGCCGTGACCAGCGGGGCGCCCCGGCGCAGCCTGCGCCGGGTCAGCGCGATCCCGAGCGGAACGGCGATGATCAGCACCCAGAAGGTGGAGATCGCGGTCAGCTTGACGTGCTGCCACCAGCGCAGCTGCACATTGCCGCCGGTCAGCGAGTTCTTCGCGATCGAGTCGAGGTGGACGTTGGTGATCCACAGATAGGTGAGGGCGAGGACGACCGCCAGGGCGGCCGGCATCAGCACCAGCTTGCGCCAGGTGATCCGGCGCCGCGGCGCGGCGGGCGGCGGCGCGGGTTCCTCCTCCTCGTCGCGGAAGACGTCCTGGACGTCGTGCTCGCCCGGCAGCGCGGACGGCGACGGGCGTTCCCCGGGACCCGGCGGCACCGACCGGTGGGGATTCATGTCAGGGGGGTTCATGTGCCCGCACCGCCCTCCAGCTCCTGCTCGGTCTGATGGGCGCGCAGCTCCTCCAGATCGTGCTGGTGCTCGATGGCGGTGAGCCGGTCGGCCTCCAGGAGCTCATGAACGGAGTTCATCAGGGTCTCCATGTCGACGACCCCGATGAACTCGCCGCGCCGTCCCGTCGCCGCGACCCGTCCTCCGCTGTCGAGCAGTACGGCCTCCAGCGCGTCGTGCAGTGTGGCGTCCAGGGTCACCGTGTCGTGGACCAGTTGGCCGGCGCGCGCCAGCGAGCCGCGGGCCCGCATCAGGTCGCCGCGCCTCAGCCACTTGTACGGGCGGTTCCTGCGGTCCAGCATCAGGAGCTCGTTGTGCGGGCCGCTGCGCAGCTTGTTGAAGATCGACTGGAGCGGGTCGTCGACCGTCACCGTGGGGAACTCGGCGATCCCCACATCCCGTACCCGGGTCAGATTGAGCCGCTTCAGCGCCGCGCCCGCGCCGACGAATCCGGAGACGAAATCGTCCGCCGGGTTGGTGAGGATCGCCTCAGGGGTGTCGAACTGCGCGATGTGCGATCGCTCCCGCAGCACGGCGATCCGGTCGCCCAGCTTGATCGCCTCGTCGAAGTCGTGGGTGACGAACACGATCGTCTTGTGCAGCTCGTGCTGCAGCCGGATCAGCTCGTCCTGGAGGTGGTCGCGGGTGATCGGGTCGACGGCGCCGAACGGCTCGTCCATCAGCAGCACCGGCGGGTCGGCAGCCAGCGCCCGCGCCACGCCCACCCGCTGCTGCTGACCGCCGGACAGCTGCCGCGGATAGCGCCCGTGGAACTCCCTCGGGTCGAGACCGACCAGATCGAGCATCTCCTCGACCCGGTCCTTCACCTTCGACTTCGACCAGCCGACCATCTTCGGTACGAGGGCGATGTTCTCGGCGACCGTCATGTGCGGGAACAGCCCGGACGACTGGATCGCGTACCCGACCTTGCGGCGCAGCTTCACCGGGTCGATGTCGGTGACATCCTCGTCGTTGATCCTGATCCGGCCGGACGTCGGCTCGATCAGCCGGTTGATCATCTTCAGGGTGGTGGACTTCCCGCAGCCGGACGGCCCGACGAAGATCACCGTCTCACCGGCCTTGATGTCCATCGAGACGTTGTCCACGGCCGGGCTCGGATTGCCCGGGTAGCGCTTGGTCAGGTCCTCCAGCTGGATGGTGGCACCGGAGGCGGCGGCGGGTGTCCCGGCCGCCCCGGCGTCGGTCTCAGGCACGGATCCCCCTGGGAATGGTCAGCCGCCCGAGCAGGACGTACGCGGCGTCGAAGAGCAGAGCGAGGATGACGATGCCGAGCGTGCCTGCGAGAACCTGATTGAGCGCGTTGGCGCTGCCCAGTGAGGCGATGCCGCGGAAGATCTCGTTGCCGAGTCCAGGCCCGGAGGCGTACGCGGCAATGGCGGCGATCCCCATCAGCATCTGCGTGGAGACGCGGATGCCGGTGAGGATCGGCGGCCAGGCGAGCGGCAGCTCGACCCTGCAGAGCCGCGCGATCCGTGACATCCCGATGCCCTTCGCCGCGTCGACGAGGGACGGATCGACGCCGCGCAGCCCGACGATGGAGTTGCGGACGACCGGCAGGAGCCCGTACATCGTGAGAGTGATCACGGTGGGCGGGACGCCGAGCCCGACCAGCGGGATCAGCAGACCGATCGCGGCGAGGGACGGGATGGTGAGGATGGTGGCCGTGGTGGTGATGGCCAGCGAACCGCCCCAGCTGCTGCGATAGGTGACGATCCCGATCAGGATGCCGAGCGCGGTGGCGATGACCATGCACTGGAACACGGCGCTGACGTGCTGGTACGCGTCGGTGAGCAGCTGCTGGTGCCGATTGCCCAGATACTCCCAGAAGCTCACGCGTCACTCCTCGGCTCAGTCGCTGTCCTCCGCGGCCTGCTCGACGAGCGGGATGATGCGCAGAGGCACCGGGTTCTCCATGACGATCGCCGTGGAGGCCCGGACAATGCCATCAAAACCGACAACCCGGTCGATCACCCGCTGAAGGTCGGCGTTGGACCGGGCGACGAGCCGGCACAGCATGTCGCCGTGCCCGGTGGTGGTGTGCAGCTCCAGAACTTCCGGGACGCCGCCCAAATGGGCCCGCACATCGGCTCCTTGGCCCTGCTTGATCTCCAGGGTGGCGAAGGCGGTGACGGGGTAGCCGAGGGCCGCCGGATCGACATCGGGGCCGAATCCGCGGATGACTCCATTCGACTGAAGCCGGTCGAGGCGCGCCTGTGCGGTGCCGCGGGCCACCCCGAGGCGGCGTGACGCTTCCAGCACCCCGATCCGGGGCTCGCGCGCAAGCAGCACGATGAGCCGCCCGTCCAGATGATCGATCGCCATACGGGTCCCCCCCATGGTCACCATGTACAGATAGTCCGCCCATCCAAGCAAACCTGTGTACAGAATGCTCGACAAAAACGCGAACTATTGCGCATCTTGCGATGCGGGGAGAGCCTTCCCTCATGACTGAGACGCTGTACAACACCCCTGACACCGTTCGGCAGGCCGACCCCTTCCCGGTCAAGGGAATGGACGCGGTCGTCTTCGCCGTGGGCAATGCCAAGCAGGCCGCGCACTACTACTCGACCGCCTTCGGCATGAAGCTCGTCGCCTACTCCGGACCGGAGAACGGCAGCCGCGAGACCGCCAGTTACGTGCTGACCAACGGTTCGGCACGCTTTGTCCTCACCTCCGTCATCAAGGCATCCACCGACCACGGCCGCTTCCTGGCCGACCATGTGGCCGAGCACGGCGACGGCGTGGTCGACCTGGCCATCGAGGTCCCGGACGCACGGGCGGCGTACGCGTACGCCGTCGAGCACGGCGCCCTGGGCCTCACCGAGCCGCACGAGGTCAAGGACGAGCACGGCACGGTGGTGCTCGCCGCGATCGCCACGTACGGCCAGACCCGCCACACCCTCGTCGAGCGTTCCGGCTACGACGGCCCGTACCTCCCCGGCTTCGTGGCCGTGGCCCCGATCGTCGAACCGCCCGCCAAGCGCACCTTCCAGGCCATCGACCACTGCGTCGGCAATGTGGAACTGGGCCGGATGAACGAGTGGGTCGGCTTCTACAACAAGGTCATGGGCTTCACCAACATGAAGGAGTTCGTGGGCGACGACATCGCCACCGAGTACTCCGCCCTCATGTCGAAGGTCGTCGCCGACGGCACCCTGAAGGTGAAGTTCCCGATCAACGAACCGGCGATCGCGAAGAAGAAGTCGCAGATCGACGAGTACCTGGAGTTCTACGGCGGCGCGGGCGTCCAGCACATCGCCCTCGCCACCAACGACATCGTCGCGTCGGTCCGCGCGATGCGCGCGGCCGGCGTCCAGTTCCTGGACACCCCCGACTCGTACTACGACACCCTCGGCGAATGGGCGGGCGAGACCCGCGTGCCGGTCGAGACGCTGCGCGAGCTGAAGATCCTCGTCGACCGCGACGAGGACGGATACCTGCTGCAGATCTTCACCAAGCCGGTCCAGGACCGCCCGACGGTCTTCTTCGAGATGATCGAACGCCACGGCTCGATGGGCTTCGGCAAGGGCAACTTCAAGGCCCTGTTCGAGGCGATCGAGCGCGAGCAGGAGAAGCGCGGCAACCTCTGAGCCCAGGCGGCTCCTCCACGGAGGCGGGGTTTCCGGCGGATCCGGAGGCCCCGCCTCTTGCGCCCCGTCGCGGCTCCTGGCCGCCGGCCTCGGGCCGGGGAGGCCGTGGATCCGGCTGCGGGACGATCCCGGCAACGCCGCCAGGACGCCCGGGATCCGGACCGTCCGGCGATCGGACCGGCGCCGAACCCACGCGAAGAACCGCCTCGCCCCCGTCAGCGGCTGCCCGACGCAGACGATTCCGGGGGCGCGGGATTGTCCGTGGTCCCCGTCGTTCCGGCCGGTACCGCCGTCGCGGCGCCCTGCTGCGCGGGCGGGGCCTCGGACGGTTCCTGGGACTGCTGAGGGGGGTTCGGGGGAGGCGTCGGTTCGGGGGCCGGGGGCACCTCCTGCGGACCCAGCCGATCCAGGGCCTCCTGGGCCGATGGGGCGTCCAGAGGGCTGAAGCGGGGGTTCGTGCGCAGCGCCTCCTCCAGGTGGCGGCGGGCCGGGCCGTGGTTCCCGAGCCTTTGTTCGATCATGCCCAGGTGGTACGCGTACAGGGCCGTCCCACCACCCGTGTCCGCCGCCTGTTGCGCGTATGCCAGCGCACTCTGCGAGTCGCCCGATCGGTACAGCGCCCAGCCCAGCGCGTCCGCCACCGCCGTGCTGTGGTGCTGTCGGTCCCACTCCGCCCGCAGCAGCTCCACCGCCCGCGACGCGTCACCGTGGTCGGCCTCGAAGCGGCCGAGGAGGAGGGACTCGTCGACCCCGTGGCCGCTCTCCTGGGCCAGGGTTCTGCGGAGCTTCGTGTACTGGCCTCGGGAGTCGTCGTCGAGCCCCAGCGACTCGTACAACTCACCGAGTTCCAGCATGTATGCGGGGCTCGGGCGCCGGGACAGCGCCGCCCGGTAGTCGCGCTGCGCCTCGTCCGTACGGCCCAGGGCCGCCAGCGCCCGCGCCCGGCCCGCGAGCGACGGAGGGTGGGCGCGATCCGTCCGCAGGGCCGCGGTGTACTGCGCCACCGCCTCCTCGGACTCGCCCCGCTCCCAGGCCAGTTCGCCCAGCCGGAACAGGCAGTCCGTCTTCTCGGCGGGGGTGGTGGCCCGGTTCGCCGCATCCCGCGCGATCGCCAGGGCATCCTCGCGCCGGCCCTCGTTCCGGTACCACTGCGCCGTCCGCGAGAGCGCCGGTACGCCCGAGCGGAGCGCCGTGAACCTCTCCACCGCCCGGCCGGCCGCCGTGTACTGGCCGAGTCCGTTGTACGCGTCGATCAGGACCGGGTACGCCGTCCAGTCCTTCGGCTGCCGGGCCCGTACCGTCTCGCCCCACTTCTTCGCCGTGACGAAGTCGTGCCGCGCATTGGCGAGCGCCGCCAGCCCCACCCAGGCCGCGGTGTTCCCCCGGTCACCCGGCTGTACGTCCAGCGAGCGCCTCAGTGCCTGCTCGGCCCGCCCGTAGTAGGCCACGTCCGCGGAACGCCGCCCCCACTCCACGTACGCCGATCCGAGTACCGCCCAGGACCGCGCGTCGGACGGATGCGTGCCCACCCAGCTCCGCCGGTCCCCGATCAGCGCCGTCAGGTCGGCGAGGGAGGCGGGGGCGCCCGCGTTCGTCGCCGCCAGTGCGCGCATGACCGGTCCCGGCGCAGGCGGCGGCGCGACCTTCTTCCCGTCGTCCGGTACGGACACGACCGCACCCGTGACCAGCACGGCAGCCGCCACCGCACCGACCGCGGCCCGACGCAGTGTCGTACGCAGCGAGACCGGCGGGAGATCGTCCGGCGCCGCGGGGTCCGGATCGGGCGGTGGTTCGGATCCGGGGAGCGACGACGTCTGCGGTGGGGAATCGTCCGGATCGGACGAAGGGGGCGCGTGATCCGACTGGCGGGACTCCGGAGGCTGCTGCGGCATGACATCCATGCCGATCACTCTGCGTCGGTATGAAGATCACACCGTGTTGTGCGAACGCTGCCGCAGACGGGTTCACACCATTGGCCCCGGGTGTCACGCTTGGATCATGGACGATCTTCTCGAACGACTGCGCGCGGGCCTTCCTGCCGAGGCCCTGATCACCGATCCGGATGTCACGGCCTCGTACGCCCACGACATGGCGAGCTTCTGCGACGCGGGCGCCCCGGCCGTGGTGGTGCTGCCGCGCACGGTCGAGCAGGTCCAGCACGTCATGCGCACGGCGACCGCCCTGCGTGTGCCGGTCGTCCCGCAGGGCGCCCGTACCGGCCTGTCGGGCGCGGCCAACGCCTCCGACGGCTGCATCGTGCTGTCCCTGGTGAAGATGGACCGGATCCTGGAGATCAACCCGGTCGACCGGATCGCCGTCGTCGAACCGGGCGTCATCAACGCCGTGCTGTCCCGCGCGGTCAACGAACACGGCCTGTACTACCCGCCGGACCCGTCCAGCTGGGAAATGTGCACCATCGGCGGCAACATCGGCACCGCGTCCGGCGGGCTGTGCTGCGTGAAGTACGGCGTCACCGCCGAGTACGTACTCGGCCTCGAGGTCGTCCTCGCCGACGGGCGCCTCCTGACGACCGGCCGCCGGACCGCGAAGGGCGTCGCCGGATACGACCTCACCCGGCTCTTCGTCGGCTCCGAGGGCAGCCTCGGCATCGTCGTCCGCGCCGTGCTCGCCCTGAAGCCGCAGCCGCCGCAGCAGCTCGTCCTCGCCGCCGAGTT
Source organism: Streptomyces sp. NPDC057565 (assembly GCF_042801455.1). Classification (NCBI taxonomy): domain Bacteria; kingdom Bacillati; phylum Actinomycetota; class Actinomycetes; order Kitasatosporales; family Streptomycetaceae; genus Streptomyces; species Streptomyces sp. NPDC057565. The sequence goes on from NZ_JBHVFU010000016.1 coordinate 115,639, forward strand.
CCCGTCCGCGACAGCCGCCTGCGACGCCGTCTGCCGGATCATGGAGCGCGGCCACACTCCGTCACTCCTCGAACTGATGGACCGTACGACGGTCCGCGCCGTCAACACGATGTCCCACATGGGTCTCCCCGACTCCACCGAAGCGCTGCTCCTCGCCGCCTTCGACACCCCCGACCCCACCGCCGACCTCGCCGCCGTCGCCGAACTCTGCACCACCGCCGGTGCCACCGAAGTGGTCCCCGCGGCCGACGCCGCCGAATCCGAACTCCTCCTCCAGGCCCGACGGATGTCGCTGACCGCCCTGGAGGCCGTCAAGTCGGCCACGATGATCGACGACGTGTGCGTACCGCGCTCCAGGCTCGGCGCCATGATCGAGGGGACGGCGGCCATCGCGCAGAAGTACGACCTCACCATCGGCGTCTGCGCCCACGCGGGCGACGGCAACACCCACCCCGTCGTCTGCTTCGACCACACCGACGCCGACGAGTCGCGCCGGGCCCGTGAATCCTTCGACGAGATCATGGCGCTGGGCCTCGAACTCGGCGGCACCATCACCGGCGAACACGGCGTCGGCGTCCTGAAGAAGGAATGGCTGGCCCGCGAACTCGGCGAGGTGAGCGTCGAGATGCACCGGGGCATCAAGGCGGCGTTCGACCCGCTGGGGCTGCTCAACCCCGGCAAGGTCTTCTGACACCGCCGGTGGACCGCGCATCAGACCTCGTGGTCCGTCGACTCGTCCGGCGGCCACGGGTCGCTCAGCCACAGGTCGTCGGCCGGCAACGGCGCGAGCAGATCGGCCAGAGCGGCGTCGATGCCGAGCCGCTCGGTCTCGGTGCCGGGCGGCACCAGCCGCAGCGTCCGCTCCACCCACGCGGCCACGGTGGAGGACGGCGCCTCCAGCAGCGCATCGCCGTCGGGCGAACTCAGCGCCATGCAGAGGACGGTGCGCCGCTCGATCCTGTCCGGCCAGATCCGCACGTCCCCGTGCCCGCAGGGCCGGAACACGCCCTCGACCAGCAGATCGCGGGCGAACGTCCAGTGCACGGGGAAGCTGGAGTCGATGTGAAAGGTGATGTGTACGGCGTACGGATCCTCCGTGCGGTACATCAGCCGGGCCGGGACGGGGATGCTCCGCTCCGGCGACAGGACCAGCTCGAGTTCCAGCTCGTGTTTCACGACGGTGTGCATAAGTGCGTCCTTTCGGTGCCTGTGGACCGGTCCGCTGACCGGCCCGCACATGGAGAGAGCGCCCTCCCCGCCCCCTATGACGCGACTTCCGGGAAAAACTTCACCGTGACCGGAAAGTGCATCAAACGCCGGGACCGGCCCGGGGGTACGCGGCTGTCTGATAGATGTGGTCCGTTGACTTGAGGCTTCGAAGAGATACGGGACCACGGTGATGAGCGCCCCAACCCCGGCACCCGGTGACGACAGGCCCCGCGAGGGGTATTACCCCGACCCGTCCATTCCCGGATATGTCCGGTACTGGAACGGCACTTCGTGGGTTCCCGGTACGAGCCGTCCTGCGCCCCAGCAGGGCGAATCGATGGCCGCGACGCCCTCCGAGGGGGCAACGCCCGAACCGCGGCCGCAGCCTTCGGCACCGATGTCCGCCCAGGCGTCCGGTCCGACCTACGCGCCGGTGGACGAAACCGGTCCGGTCTTCCTCGACGAGGAGCCGTACGACAGCGACCGCCCCGAACCCTCCTCCGCCTGGCAGGCCGACGCCTCCCGGCAGACCGGCTTCGGCGGGGAACGCGACCGGCGGGTGTCCTGGGGCGGCACAGACGGTACGGGGCAGCCGGAGGGGGCCGGAGCAGCGGGTCAGGTCCCTGCGGACCGGGCCCCGGGAAGCGAGGCTCCCGCCGACCGGGCCCCCGCGGACCCGCGCCTGCCCGCGGCGCCGCAGGACCCGACGGGTGGTGCGCTGCCGGGCATGCGGGGCGGCAACAGCCAGGTCCCCGAGCGAACGGTCGCGATCCGGGCCGACCGACCGGTCGAGCCCGGCGGCGGCAGCGGTGAGGCGGGGCGTCCGCCCGCCGACGGTACGGTCACGACCCGCCCCGTGGGACAGGGGGGCCGGTCGCCCCGTCCCCGCAACGCGGAACAGGAACCGACCGACGGGACCATGGCGATCCGCGCGGTTCCCCCCGGCGCCGGCGCACCGCAGCCCTCCGCAGCGGCACCTGCTCCGGCTCCCGCGCCCGCTCGGGCCGCCGTCCCGGCGCCGGCGCCCGCGCCCGCTCCGGCCAATCCGCTCACCCCGGGCCCCGGCGGCGGAGCCGCCTCCTGGGCGCAGCAGGCCCACCAGCTCGCCGCGCCCCAGCAGGCCGCCCACCCGCAGCCCCAGCTCCCGCAACAGCAGCAATTCCCGCCCCAGCAGTCGCAGCGCGCCGTGCAATCCCAGCAGCGTGTCGGTGCGCAGCCGGCTCAGCCGGACGGCCCGGTCGTGCCCTGGAAGCCCCCGGTCGACGACCACTTCCAGCGGCTCGCACAGGCGCAGGCGGCCGCCCGCCCCGCCGGGCTCGGCAAGCGGTTCGCCGCCCGGCTCGTCGACACGGTCGTGCTGGGCGCGCTCGTCGGCGCGATCGGGTTCCCGCTCGTCTCGCGGGCGATGGACCACATCGGCGACAAGATCGACGCGGCGAAGCTGTCCGGCCAGACGGTCACCGTCTGGCTGGTGGACTCCACCACGGCCGGGCTGTTCGGCGGGGTGCTCGGTGCGTTCCTGGTGCTCGGCGTGCTGTTGGAGGCCCTGCCGACCGCGAAGTGGGGCCGTACGCTCGGCAAGAAGCTCTGCGGGCTGGAGGTACGGGACATCGAGGCCCACGGGGCGCCCTCCTTCGGTGCCGCGCTCCGCCGCTGGCTGGTCTACGGTGTGCTCGGTCTTCTGGTCATCGGTGTGGTCAATGTCCTGTGGTGTCTGTTCGACCGCCCGTGGCGTCAGTGCTGGCACGACAAGGCGGCACACACCTTCGTGGCGGGCTGACGACGAGCACGACGCCGCGCGGGCGACCCGCGCGGCTGACGGCCCGTCGGATGAGGGGCGACCGCTCCGTGCCTCGTTCCCCCGAACGCACCTGAGCCGTTGCGGGCGCCCGTGGGCCGGGGTGCACTGCCCCCATGAGCAACGATCAGCCGACGTCCGGCCAGCCTCCCGAGGACGACCCGTTCCTCAAGAAGCCACGGGAGCCTCAGCCGCCGTCGTCAGGTTCGCCCTACGACAGCGCTCCGCCGCCTCCTCCGCCGCCGTACGAGCCCGGTGCCTACGGCGGCGGCCCGTACGGCGGCACGGACCCGCTCGCGGGCATGCCGCCGCTCGGCGAGCCCGGCAAGCGGATCCTGGCCCGGCTGATCGACTTCCTGATCATCTCGATCCCGCTGTATCTGATCTCGCTGCCGTTCGGCGGCGCGGTCGAGGTGTCGTCGAACAACAACAACCGCAACAACGACAGCGTCAGTAACGTTTTCAACCAGACCTACAGCGGCCATCAGCTGCTCTGGTCGCTGATCGGGCTCGTGGCCTACGTGGCGTACGACACGTACTTCACACACAAGGACGGCCGCACCATCGGCAAGCGGCTGCTGAAACTGCGGGTCGCGATGCTCAATGACGGCCGGGTGCCGGACACCAGTGCCTCGTTCCTGCGGGCCGTGGTGCTGTGGCTGCCGGCGCTGCTGTGCTGTCCGTGCCTGTGGTGGCTGATCAACATCGTGCTGATGTTCACGGACAAGCCGTACCGGCAGGGGCTGCAGGACAAGGCGGCCAAGACGGTGGTGGTCTCGACCGCATAGCCGACGTACGCAGACGGTCCGCCCGCGCGGTGGGCCGCCGGTTGCCCGATCAGTGGCGCAGGGAGTGCTCACCCACGCGCTCGGCGGCGCGGGCGGCCGGGATCCTGGCCGACGGGGCGTCGTCGAGCGGGGTGTCCTTGGTTGCGCCGACGGTGGAGACGGCGCCGTGGTTCGTACGAACCACGGTCGCCGTCTTTGCCGTCTTCGCCGCTTTCCCTGTTTTCATCCGCAGCGGCAGGGGTACGGTGACGGCCACCAGCAGACCGAGCGCCAGCCCCGCCGTACCGATGACGGCGATGCCGACGCCCGAACTCGTGCGGGACAGCAGGAGCATGGCGAGCGTCGAGAAGACGACGGTGACCGATCCGTAGGAGAGCTGTGCAGCAGTGGGACGCGGCATGGCGGTATCCGTCCTCGGGGCAGTCGGAAGGGGCAGTCTCTCAACGCGGTCGCACTGTTAAACGACTCTACGACGGTGGATGCCCTGGAGGAAACGGTAGTAAGCGTGACCTAACCCACGGTGCCGGTGCACGGGGGGCGCACTGAGTCATCCAGCGCGCCAAAGGGGGGCATTGGCGCGCCGGTTGCCCGTTCGGTGACGTCCGTATAACGGAACTGCACTCCCACATAATGCACTTGGTCACTTCAAGTCAAGGTCTGTCTTTTCTCCCGTAACTCCGGTCGAATGTCGTCACTTGTGACGCGTATCCGCGCGCGGCCTCTTCATCACCCCCAGGCCGCAGCCGCGGGCGCCGGGGAGGACTGCATCAAGTGACCACTAAGAGACGGACGCTCCGCGCTGCGGCGGTTGTCGTGGCCATGGCTGCCACCGCTGCCACGGCGTCGGCCTTCGCCACCGCACAGGCCGATGACAAGGCGTCAGGTGCCAGCGCATCCAGCATCGATCGCCGCGACCCGGGGTCGGCCAAGGGTGACGCGCACAACCTGGAGGGCCCCTTCAGCGAGCAGCAGGACGCACAGCGTCAGGCCGCCCTGGAGCAGGTCATTTCCGGCGACAAGAAGGTCTCGAACCGCGACGGCTCCAACGTCGTCAAGCTCGACGACAACAAGTACGTCGAACTCGGCCGCGAGAAGACGGACAAGATCTTCACGATCCTGGTGGAGTTCGGCGACCAGGTCGACGACACCACCATGTTCGACCCGGACGGCGACGGGCCCAAGCCGCCCGTCAAGAAGTACGGCGGCACGCCCGGACCGCTGCACAACAAGATAGCCAAGCCGGACCCGGCGAAGGACAACAGCACCGCCTGGCAGGCCGACTACAACCAGGCCCACTTCCAGGACCTCTACTTCGGTGAGGGCGCCGGCAAGGACTCGCTGAAGACGTACTACGAGAAGACGTCCTCCGGACGCTACTCGGTCGACGGCGAGGTCTCCGACTGGGTCAAGGTCCCGTACAACGAGGCCCGTTACGGTTCCAACTACTGCGGCTCGTCCAACTGCGCCAACTCCTGGGACATGATCCGGGACGGCGTGAACGCCTGGGCGGCCGACCAGAAGGCCAAGGGCCGCACGCCGGAGCAGATCAAGGCGGACCTGGCCAATTACGACCAGTGGGACCGCTACGACTACGACAACGACGGCAACTTCAACGAGCCCGACGGTTACATCGACCACTTCCAGATCGTGCACGCCGGTGAGGACGAGTCCGCGGGCGGCGGCGTCGAGGGCCCGAACGCCATCTGGGCACACCGCTGGTACGCGTACGGCACCAACGCCGGTGCGACCGGCCCGGCCGACAACAAGGCCGGCGGTACCCAGATCGGTGACACCGGCATCTGGGTCGGCGACTACACCGCGCAGCCCGAGAACGGCGGCCTGGGTGTCTTCGCCCACGAGTACGGTCACGACCTCGGTCTGCCGGACCTCTACGACACCACCAACACCGCCGAGAACTCGGTCGGTTTCTGGTCCCTGATGTCGGCCGGCTCCTGGCTCGGCACCGGCAAGAACGCCATCGGCGACCTGCCCGGCGACATGACCGCCTGGGACAAGCTGCAGCTGGGCTGGCTCAACTACGCCTCGGCCAAGGCCGCGACGAACTCGGTCCACAAGCTGGGTGTCTCGGAGTACAACACCAAGGACAAGCAGGCGCTCGTCGTCTCGCTGCCGGACAAGGCCGTCACCACCACTGTCACGACGCCCGCTGAGGGCGCCAAGCAGTGGTGGAGCGACATGGGTGACGACCTCAACAACACCTTGTCCCGCTCGGTCGACCTGACCGGCAAGTCCAAGGCGTCCCTGGACCTTTCGGGCTGGTGGGACATCGAGAAGGACTACGACTACCTCTACACCGAGGTGTCGGAGAACGGCGGCGCCAGCTGGACCGCGATCGACGGCACGGCCGACGGCCGGGCCATCCCGCGCGACGCCAGTGACAAGCCGGCCCTGACCGACGTCTCCGGCAAGTACCAGAAGCTGTCGTACTCGCTGGACGCCTACGCGGGCAAGAAGATCGACATCCGCTTCCGTTACACCACCGACGGCGGCGCGGGCGGTGTGGGCTTCGCGGCCGACACCATCGCGGTCAACGCCGACGGCGCCGTCCTCTTCTCGGACAACGCCGAGGGCGACGACAACGGCTGGACCGCCAAGGGCTTCTCCCGGGTCGGCGCCTCGTTCACCAAGGACTACCCGCAGTACTACATCGCGGAGAACCGCCAGTACGTCTCGTACGACAAGACCCTCAAGGTCGGCCCGTACAACTTCGGCTTCTCCACGACCCGTCCGGACTGGGTCGAGCACTACCCCTACCAGAACGGTCTGCTGATCTGGCTCTGGGACCAGTCCCAGAAGGACAACAACGTCTCCGCCCACCCGGGCCAGGGTCTGATCCTGCCGATCGACGCGCACGCCAAGCCGCTGAAGTGGGCTGACGGCACCGTCATCCGTAACAAGATCCAGCCCTTCGACGCGCCGTTCAGCTGGCAGCCGACCGACGGCTTCACGCTGCACAAGGCCGACGTGGCGGTCAAGATCAAGTCCCAGCCGGGCGTCCCGGTCTTCGACGACCACAAGGGCACCTACTGGTACGCGGAGAACAAGACCGGAAGCGTGAAGGTCGCTGACACCAACACCCGGATCACGATCGTCAGCGAGCCGCTCAGCGGTTCGACGATCACGGTCAAGGTTGGCGCCTCGCACAAGTAATTCCGCATCACCGCAGGTCAAAGCATGATCGGCCGTCGCCCTCTAGCGGGCGGCGGCCGATCGTGTTTAGGTGCCTCTTGTTCGCATTCTTATTGACACGATGTCTTACGGGGGAGCACGGAGCATGGCAGGCGGAGGATTCAGCAAGTTGCCGAACGGCAGTGTGGTGGTCGCGATCACCCTGAACGGCCCGGCGGACGGGACAGGCCCGGGAACCCCGGTCCGGGTCCTGGTGCACGCGGCGAACCGGGCCCGCGCACTGACCCGCCTGCGCAATCTGGGCCTCCGGGCGGTCTACCTCCGCGGCAACGCGGAACCGCCCACGCCCGACGAGATCACGGCGGTGCTGCACCACCCGGACGGCCTGCTCTGGCGAGCGAGACCGGAGAGCGCCCAGGAACTCTGGCACCCCATCCGGGCACTCCTGCGCCCACCGGTACCGGCCCACCAGTCCTGAGCGCGCCTGCGTCCCGCCCGTGCGGCAACGCGGGCGCCGGACGCCTCCGGCAGCCGTCCTTGCCCCTTGCGGCCTCCCCAGTCCTGTCGTGGGGGAGGCCGTTACACCACCGGCTTGCCGGAGAGCTCCACCCCGGCATCCCGGAGCTCCTCCAGCGCCCGCCCCGTGGTCGCGTCGGAGACCCCCGCGGTCAGGTCCAGCAGCACATGCGTCGCGAAGCCTTCCCGGACCGCATCCAGCGCCGTCGCCCGCACGCAGTGATCCGTGGCGATGCCGACGACGTCGACCTCGGTGACCCTCCGGTCCCGCAGCCACTGCGCAAGCCCCACCCCGTTCTCGTCGACCCCCTCGAAGCCGCTGTAGGCCGCCGCGTACGCCCCCTTGTCGAACACCGCGTCGATGGCGCCGGAAGCGACCGCCGGGGCGAAATTGGGGTGGAAGCCCACCCCCTCCGTGCCGGCGACACAGTGCGAAGGCCAGGAGTGCTCGAAGTCGGGCTGTGCGGAGAAGTGGTTGCCCGGGTCGACATGGTGGTCACGGGTGGCGACCACATGGCGGTACCCGGCCTGGGCCTCACCGATCAGGTCGGTGATGGCGGCGGCGACATCCGCGCCCCCCGTCACCGCGAGGCTGCCGCCCTCGCAGAAGTCGTTCTGAACGTCCACGACGATCAACGCGCGGTGCATGGCGGGTGTCCTTAGATGGGGGAGAGAAGCGGGGGAAGAGAGCGAAACGGTGAAGTTCGGGGGCTGCAAATCGAGCCTAGAGACAAAGACCGCCTTGTGGGAGGGGGCGTGTGGCTGCTACCGGTGACCGTCCCCTTCCCTGCCGCCGCACGTTCACACGAACTCCGTCGGAATCACCGGCTCCCCCTTGGACAACTGCACCGCCGACATCGGCAGCCCCCGCCGCGCCGCTATATGCCGCTCCCGCGCCGCGTCCAGCGGCTCGCGCGCGACCACCTCACCACCCCTGACCAGCTCGACCAGCAGCTGCCGGTCGGCCAGCCCGTCGGGCACCGGACCGGTGCCGACCACCTCGGCCTCGGCCACTCCGTTCTCGTCCAGCCGCCGCGCGGCCCACTTGCGACCGCCCATCGAGGACTTCCCTCCCAGCGACTTCTTGGCAACCGGCCGCAGCGGTTCCGCGGGATCGGCGGAGTTCGCCCGGGCGACCAGCTTGTAGACCATGGAGCAGGTCGGCTGCCCGCTGCCGGTGACCAGCTGCGTGCCCACGCCGTACGCGTCGACCGGTGCCGCGGCCAGCGACGCGATCGCGTACTCGTCCAGGTCCGACGTCACCACGATCTTCGTCGCGGTGGCGCCCAGCTCGTCCAGCTGCTGCCGCACCCGGTGCGCGAGGAGCAGCAGGTCCCCGGAGTCGATCCGTACGGCCCCCAGCTCGGTCCCGGCGACGTCGACCGCCGTACGGACCGCCTCGGCGACGTCGTAGGTGTCGACCAGCAGCGTCGTCTTCCGGCCCAGTGAGTCGACCTGCGCCCGGAACGCGTCGCGCTCGTTGTCGTGCAGCAGCGTGAACGCGTGCGCGCTCGTCCCGACCGTCGGGATGTTGTAGCGGAATCCGGCCGCCAGATCGGATGTCGTGTCGAAGCCGCCGATGTACGCGGCCCGCGACGACGCCACCGCGGACAGTTCATGGGTGCGTCGTGCACCCATCTCGATCAGCCGGCGACCACCCGCCGCCGCGGACATCCGGGACGCCGCCGCGGCGACTGCCGAGTCGTGGTTGAGGATCGACAGGATCACCGTCTCCAGCAGCACGCATTCGGCGAAGGATCCCTCGACCCGCAGGATCGGCGAGCCCGGGAAGTACACCTCGCCCTCGGGGTAGCCCCAGATGTCGCCGCTGAAGCGGTAGTCCGCCAGCCAGGCGAGCGTCGGCCCGTCGACGATGTTCTGGTCGCGCAGGAAGGTGAGCATCTCGTCGTCGAAGTGGAAGTTCTCCACTGCGTCCAGGACGCGTCCGATGCCCGCGACGACGCCGTAGCGCCGCCCCTCGGGCAGTCGGCGGGTGAACGCCTCGAAGACCGAGCGGCGGTCGGCGGTGCCCGCCTTCAGCGCGGCCTGCACCATCGTGAGCTCGTACTGGTCGGTGAAGAGCGCTGTCGACGGCACACCGACCCGTCGCCCAAGGTCCGCAGAGTTCATGGCTCGGATGCTACCCCTATTTCGTCAGAGTGACGAGATCTAAGCCGTTTGTGCGATGCCCCCTCCCGGGTGGCAGCATGGGGTAGGTGAGTGTCGCCCCTGTAGAGATCGAGCGTCCCGAATCGGCCGAGGAGAACCTCGTCGTCCCCGAGCCCGACGTGCCCTGGGTGACGCTGGTCCACAACGATCCGGTCAACCTCATGAGCTACGTGACCTATGTCTTCCAGGCCTACTTCGGCTACTCCAAGGACAAGGCTCACAAGCTGATGCTCGACGTCCATCAGAAGGGCCGCGCCGTCGTCTCCAGCGGCAGCCGCGAGGAGATGGAGCGCGACGTCCAGGCCATGCACGGTTACGGTCTCTGGGCCACCCTGACCCAGGACCGCAACTAGCCTCCACCTCTGCCCCGCCCGACCCACCATCGGAGAAAACCCATGGCCGGCCACTTCGAGGCCACCCCCCGCGGCGGCGCGGCCGTCGCGCTCGACGAGGTGGAGATCGCGATCCTGCGCTCCCTCGCCGTCCAGCTGCTGGAACTGATCGGACCGGGCGACGAACCGGCCGACGGCGAGGACCCGCTCGCCGCCCTGTTCGCCGAAGGGCCCAGCGAGCCGCCGACCGACCCGGCCCTGGCCCGCCTCTTCCCGGAGGCGTACGGCGACGAGGACAGCGAACTGCGCGCCGCGTCCGCCGAGTTCCGCCGCTTCACCGAGAACGACCTGCGCGCCCGCAAGCGCGACGACGCGCTCACCGTCGTACGCACCCTCGACGCACTCCCGTCCGGCGAGGAAAGCGCCGTCCTCACGCTCAGCGCCGACGAAAGCCGCAACTGGCTCGGCGCCCTCAACGACCTTCGCCTCACCATCGGTACCCGCCTGGAGGTCTCCGACGAGGACGAGGGCGGTGAGGGCTCGCTCTACCGGCTGCCCGACAGCGACCCGCGCAAGCCCATGGTCATGGCCTATCTCTGGCTGGGTGCGCTCCAGGAGACGCTCGTCGAGACCCTGATGCCGTAGGGGCCGGCCGGCGGATCACGGCCGGGGTTGCGACGCCCGGCACTTCCCCGCGTGCTCGGCTTCGCTCGAACGGGGGAGACCCCACTCGCGGCATTGCCGAAACGCCCGCACGGCTGCGCTGCGAGGATGCTCCGACGCCCGAGGGTCGCCCCGTGGCGATGCACCGCACCGGACGCCGCGACCGACCCGCCTTCCCTTGATCGGGTTTTACCTTCCCTTGGGACCACGCCGGGACGTTCGCTCAACGGATACTCAAATCCAAATAACGATCCCGTCACCTGAATGGCCTTTTTTGCAGCGGCTGGAAACCCTTGTCCGCTTTTTCCTGTGGTGTGCACCACACAATGTCCGGTGGACCACCGGTGGCTCCGTGATAAATCTTCACGACCACCCGGGGACGCCACCCCTGTTCCCGGGGGCGCTACAACCGGCGGACCGCCGGTCGCACTCCATCCATATCCGGGGGGATCAGGACCTGATCCGCAGCCGTCAGGCGCGGATCGGCGTGGAGAAAGGCGCAACACATGACATCGGCGCAGGTCGACAAGGGGCAAGGCGGCTCGCAGCAGGCCGCGGAAGCCGCGGATGCCACCACCTCGGGCGAGGGTTATCAGCGCGCCCTCGGCGCCCGCCAGATCCAGATGATCGCGATCGGCGGGGCCATCGGAACCGGCCTCTTCCTCGGCGCGGGCAAAGCCATCGCCAAGGCGGGCCCCAGCCTCATCCTCGCCTATGCCATCGCAGGCCTGGTGATCTTCTTCATCATGCGGGCCCTGGGCGAACTCCTCATGTACCGCCCGGTCTCGGGCTCATTCTCTGAGTACGCCCGCGAATTCGTCGGCCCCTTCGCAGGATTTGTCACCGGCTGGACCTACTGGCTGTTCTGGGTTGTCACCGGAATCACCGAAGTCACCGCGGCAGCCCAGTACATGACGTTCTGGTTCGACATTCCCCAATGGGTGTCCGCACTGATCTTCACGATCATCCTGTACGGCGTGAACCTGATCTCCGTGAAGCTCTTCGGGGAACTCGAATTCTGGTTCTCGATGGTCAAGGTCACTGCCATCGTCGGCATGATCCTCATCTGTGCCGGAATTCTCACCCTCGGCTTCTCCGACGCCGGCGACACCGCGTCCGTCACCCACCTGTGGGCCGACGGCGGCTTCTTCCCGCACGGCATCAAGGGCACCTTGATGACCCTGCAGATCGTGATGTTCGCCTTCCTCGCCGTCGAACTCGTCGGCGTCACCGCAGGCGAGTCCAAGGACCCGAAGACCGTCCTGCCCAAGGCCATCAACACCGTGCCGTGGCGCATCGCCGTCTTCTACGTCGGCGCCCTCATCATGATCCTCGCCGTCGTCCCGTGGACGGAATTCCAGCCCGGCATCTCGCCGTTCGTCGCCGCCTTCCAGAAGATGGGCCTCGGCATCGGCGCAGGCATCGTCAACTTCGTCGTCCTGACCGCGGCCCTCTCCTCGTGCAACTCCGGCATGTACTCCACCGGCCGCATGCTGCGCGACCTCGCCCTCAACGGACAGGGCCCGAAGTTCTTCACCCGGCTGACCAAGAGCGGCACCCCGCTCATCGGCACCACCTTCTCCGCCGCCCTCATGCTCGTCGGCGTCTGGATCAACTACCAGTGGCCCGGAGACGCCTTCACCTACGTCGTCTCCTTCGCCACCATCTCCGGCATGTGGGCCTGGATCATGATCCTCGTCTGCCAGATCCGCTACCGCCGCCTGGCCGACCGCGGAGCGATCCCGCAGTCCTCCTTCCGGGCCCCCGGCGCCCCGTACACCAGCGTCTTCGCCCTCGCCTTCATCGGCATGGTGATCGTGATGATGGGCATCGACAAGGACGCCAGGATCTCGCTGTACTGCGCCCCGCTCTGGGCCCTGATCCTCGGTGTCTCGTACCTGGTCCTCAAGGCCCGTAACCCCGAGAGCGCGGCCTTCGCCAAGCGCTGACCCGACCCGGCCGTCCGGCATACGGACCCCCGCGTACCACTCCTCGGTGCGCGGGGGTCCTCTGCTTATCCTGGCGCCATGCTGACCATCACCCAGGCGCTGTACGACCAGATCGTCGCGCACTCCCGCGCGGACCACCCCGACGAGGCGTGCGGCGTGGTCGCGGGCCCGGCCGGAACCGGCCGCGCCGAACGCTTCATCCCCATGCTCAACGCCGCCCGCTCGCCCACGTTCTACGAGTTCGACTCCGCGGACCTGCTGAAGCTCTATCGCGAGATGGACGACCGCGACGAGGAGCCGGTGATCATCTACCACTCGCACACGGCGACCGAGGCGTACCCCTCGCGCACCGACATCACGTACGCCAATGAGCCCGGCGCCCACTACGTCCTCGTCTCCACCGCCGACACGGACGACGCGGGCCCCTTCCAGTTCCGCTCGTACCGCATCGTGGACGGCGTGATCACCGAGGAGGACGTCGAGGTCGTCGAGGCGTACGAACCCGCCTGACCTCGAGCGGGCCGGGGGCGAAACCCCGTCCCCGGCCCGCCGTGATTCCCCGCCCCACACCGACCGTCCACCAGGCGAACGCTCACCATCCAGCAGGTGAGATCACATGCCGGAGTCCGGACCGGGAATCGATACGATGAGCCCATGGTTCCCCAAGACGTGAGCGACAAGACGCCGGGCACGCTGCTCGTCGCGCGCCTGCACGTCGACCTGTGCAGGCTCTCCAGCGCGATCTGTACGAGCTGCCTGCCCGCCGGCCGCAACGCCTGAGCCGGGCCGCGGCCCCGAGCGCCGTCCACACGCCCCACCCCCGCGCGGGGGCAGAGCCGCGCGCCCCACGCCACCACTCCGCTTTCGACAGGAGCCCACGCCATGGCCATCGAGGTCCGCATCCCGACCATCCTCCGCACCTACACCGACGGCGCCAAGGCTGTCGAGGGCAACGGAGAGACCCTCGCCGACCTCTTCACGGACCTCGACAGCCGCCACAACGGCATCCGTGAGCGCATCGTCGACGGCGACCAGCTCCGTCGCTTCGTGAACGTCTACCTCAACGACGAGGACGTCCGCTTCCTCGACGGAATCTCCACCAAGCTCAGCGACGGCGACAGCGTCACCATCCTCCCGGCGGTCGCCGGCGGCATGAACTGATGCGGTACGACAGCCCGCTCGCCGCGGTGGGCAACACCCCGCTCGTCCGCCTGCCGCGGCTGTCACCGTCGGACGACGTCCGCATCTGGGCCAAGCTGGAGGACCGCAACCCCACCGGCTCGATCAAGGACCGCCCCGCGCTCCACATGGTCGAACAGGCGGAGAAGGACGGCCGGTTGACCCCCGGCTGCACCATCCTGGAGCCCACCAGCGGCAACACCGGCATCTCGCTGGCCATGGCGGCCAAGCTCAAGGGCTACCGCATCGTCTGCGTCATGCCGGAGAACACCTCGCAGGAACGGCGCGACCTGCTCGCCATGTGGGGCGCCGAGATCATCTCCTCCCCGGCGGCCGGCGGCTCCAACACAGCCGTCCGCGTCGCCAAGGAACTGGCCGCCGAGCACCCCGACTGGGTGATGCTCTACCAGTACGGCAACCCGGACAACGCGGGCGCCCACTACGCCACCACCGGTCCCGAGATCTTCGCCGACCTGCCCTCCATCACCCACTTCGTGGCGGGCCTCGGCACCACGGGCACGCTCATGGGTGTGGGCCGCTACCTGCGCGAACAGAAGCCCGACATCAAGATCGTCGCCGCCGAGCCGCGCTACGACGACCTCGTCTACGGCCTCCGCAACCTCGACGAGGGCTTCGTCCCCGAGCTCTACGACGCCTCGGTCCTCACCACCCGCTTCTCCGTCGGCTCCGCCGACGCCGTCACCCGCACCCGCGAACTCCTCCAGCAGGAGGGCATCTTCGCGGGCGTCTCCACCGGCGCCGCACTCCACGCGGCGATCGGCGTCGGAACCAAGGCGGTCAAGGCGGGGGAGACGGCCGACATCGTCTTCGTCGTCGCCGACGGCGGCTGGAAGTACCTGTCGACGGGCGTCTACACGGCCCCCACGACGGAAGCGGCCATCGAAACGCTGCACGGCCAGCTCTGGGCGTAACACCCAGTCGGTAAGAGGAGCTCACACAATGGGAGTCCGATCAGCTTGCGGCGTCTGGTGCGTGCGATCGCAAGGCGCTGGAAGGTCCTCGGACGGGGTCTCCCCTGCTCGAACGAAGCCGAGAGCTTGGGGAAGGAGCTACTAGGGCGTTTCGGCAACGCAGCGAGCGTGCGTGCCAGGCGTCGCGAGCCGGGCGCCCATTTTGTGAGCTCCTCTAAGTGCCGTCCCGTCCTCGGCCGCCGGACCCGCTGGAATTCCAGCCCGTCCGGCGGCCGAGGACTTTTTCCGACCCTCACCCGATCCCGCGCACCCGCTCCCACACCGCCGGGTCCACCGTCCCCACCCGCCGCCGGAACCCCCGCACCGCCACATCCCGCAGCTCGTCCGTCTCCAGGAAACTCGCCCGCCCCTGCGCATCCCCCACCGAACCCGGCGGCAGCGCGATCACCCCGGGCCGCTCCTCGTGATGCTTGCTGGTGATCTTCGCGACGAGCGCCGCACCGCCCCGCACCGACAGCACCAGACAGGGTCGGTCCTTCGCGCCGGGCCCGTCCTCGTACGGAACCTCGGCCCACCAGATCTCACCCGGCCGCGGCGCCCGCTCCGGCCGCCCCCGCAGACCTTCCCGCCTGCCCGGCGGACGCGTCTGCCGCGCAGAACGCCCGCCCGGGCGCTGACGCCCCCGCCCGAGCCTCCCCCGCCCGTCGGCGATCGCGGCAACGAGAGCGAGCAGTACGACCACGGCCAGAGCCGGCCACCAGGACATGTCCATGCCCCGACGGTACCGGCGTCCCCGCCGGCCCGCTCTCCGCACCCGCTTCCATCGAACCGGTGACAGAGCAGGTGAGTTCGCCCACAACGGCAGGCCTCGGAGGAGCGACCAGGTGTTTCGCGCCTTACGCTCAACAAATCGCACGAACCCTCCCCGCTCCCACGTCTCGGAGGTTCACGCTCCATGAAGCTCACCGTCGTCGGCTGCTCCGGCTCGTTCCCGTCCACGGGTTCGGCATGTTCGAGCTACCTCGTAGAGGCCGACGGCTTCAGGCTGCTCCTCGACATGGGCAACGGCGCCCTCGGTGAGCTGCAGCGCCACGTCGGTCTCTACGACCTCGACGCCATCTTCCTCAGCCATCTCCATGCCGATCACTGCATCGACATGTGCGCGTACTTCGTCGTCCGCTACTACCGGCACGACGGCGGACGCCCCGCGTCCATCCCGGTCTACGGCCCCGACGGCACCGAACAGCGGCTGACCACCGCCCACGCCGACACCCCGTCCGACCGGTCCATGAGCGAGGTCTTCGACTTCCACACGCTGAAGCCCGGCTCGTTCGACATCGGCCCCTTCTCGGTCCGCACGGAGAAGGTCTGCCACCCCGTCGACGCCTTCGGCATCCGCATCGAGCACGGCGGCCGCACTCTCGTGTACTCCGGCGACACCGGTGCCTGCGAGGCGCTGGACGAACTTG
This sequence comes from Streptomyces sp. NPDC057565, assembly GCF_042801455.1. Lineage (NCBI taxonomy): Bacteria > Bacillati > Actinomycetota > Actinomycetes > Kitasatosporales > Streptomycetaceae > Streptomyces > Streptomyces sp. NPDC057565. Next base: position 131,793 of record NZ_JBHVFU010000016.1, read on the forward strand.
CGGAGGGCGCCGACCTGTTCCTCTGCGAAGCATCGTTCGTCCACGGCAAGGAGGACATTCCGGACCTCCACCTCAACGGCCGCGAAGCAGGCGAGATCGCCGCACGCGCGAAGGTGGGACGGCTCGTCCTTACCCACATCCCGCCGTGGACGGACGCGGAGCGGAACCTGGCCGACGCCCGCACGATCTACCGCGGACCGGCGGAGCTGGCAGTTCCGGGCGCGGTCTACGAGATCTGAAACCTCAGGTACGCACGACGGAGCCCCCACCTTCCGCCCAGGGAAGGTGGGGGCTCCGTCGCACGCGCGGGCGGGGCGAGGGCCTACTTCGCCTCCGCCTTGAGCAGCTCGGCGAGCTCCTCGTCGGACTCCCGGCCCGGGGTCGGCAGGTTGAACTTGGTGATCGCGAAGCGGAAGACCGCGTAGTAGACCACCGCGAAGCAGAGGCCGACCAGGACCAGCAGCCACGGCTTGCTCGCGATGCCGAGGTTCAGTCCGAAGTCGATCAGGCCGGCCGAGAAGCCGAAGCCGTCCTTCATGCCGAGCGCCCAGGTCAGCGCCATGGACACACCGGTGAGCACCGCGTGGATCGCGTACAGCACCGGGGCGATGAACATGAACGTGAACTCGATCGGCTCGGTCACACCGGTGACGAACGAGGTGAGCGCGAGGGAGAACATCATGCCGCCGACGACCTTGCGGCGCTCGGGCCGGGCGCAGTGAACGATCGCGAGGCAGGCCGCCGGCAGGGCGAACATCATGATCGGGAAGAAGCCGGTCATGAACTGTCCGGCCTGCGGGTCACCGGCGAGGAAGCGGGCGATGTCACCGTGGGCGCCGTTGTACTCGCCGGCCTGGAACCACGGGAACGAGTTCAGCAGGTGGTGCATGCCGACCGGGATCAGCGCACGGTTGGCGACACCGAAGATGCCCGCGCCGACGGCGCCGGAACCGACCAGCCACTCGCCGAAGTTGTGCAGACCGGTGCCGAGGACGGGCCAGATCAGACCGAAGACGATGCCGATGACCAGACCCGCGAAGGCGGAGAGGATCGGGACCAGGCGGCGGCCGCTGAAGAAGCCCGCCCAGTCGGGCAGCTTCTTCCGGTAGAACTTCTGGTACAGCAGGGCCACGACTATGCCCATCACGACACCGCCGAGCACACCGGCGTTGACCGGAGCGTCGCTCATGACGATCTTGCCGTCCACGACGCTCGCGACCTGGGGCAGGTTGCTGTCGGTGAAGGTGGCGAGCACCTTCTGGAAGACCAGGTAGCCGGTGACGGCGGCCAGGGCCGTCGAACCGTCCGACTTCTTGGCGAAGCCGATCGCGATACCGACGGCGAACAGCAGCGCCATGTTGTCGAGAATGGCCCCGCCACCGGCTGCCATGTAGCCGGCGAGCTTCGTGATGAAGGTCGGGAACGAGTCGCGGCCGAGCATGTCCGCGTTACCGAGCCGGACCAGCAGGGCGGCTGCCGGCAGCACCGCGACGGGCAGCATGAGGCTGCGGCCGATGCGCTGCATGACAGCCATCACGGCCGCGCCCTTCTTCTTGGTGGCCGCGGGGGCGGCGCTCGCCGTGGTCATGAACTTCCTCCATGGGACAAGGCGCCGCCGGGAACAGGGATCTTTGTGGGGGGGCGACGACTCTGGAAACGTGACGGGCGCCACGTGGTCTGGACCACTCAGTGGTGTAGACCAGTTTTAACACGGTGTGGGTTGTATAAGGAACCTGCAAATGTCGACTACTTCGCAGTAGCTCATCGATACATTCAGTGACATGGCGAAGGCCCCCGGACCGTGAGGTCCGAGGGCCTTTGTCGACCGGGCGCGGATCCCGGCCGGACAGCTATTTGACGAGGTCCTTTTCGATCTCCGCCTCCAGTTCGTCGGGCTCGCGCCCGGGGGTCTGGAGGTTGAACCCGGTGATGGCGAAACGGAAGATCACGTAATACACCACTGCGAAGCAGAGCCCGATCGGGATGATCAGCCAGGGCTTCGTGGCCAGGCTCCAGTTGATGACGTAGTCGATCAGACCCGCCGAGAAGCTGAAGCCGTCCTTCACGCCGAGCCCCCAGCTCACCGCCATCGAGACACCGGTGAGCACCGCGTGGATCGCATACAGAAGCGGGGCGACGAAGAGAAACGAGTACTCGATCGGCTCGGTGATACCCGTCACGAACGACGTCAGACCGACCGAGAGCATCATGCCGCCGACCGCCTTCCGGCGATGCGGTTTGGCGCAGTGGTAGATCGCCAGCGCCGCGGCCGGAAGCGCGAACATCATGATCGGGAAGAAGCCCGTGGTGAACTGCCCGGCCGTCGGGTCGCCCGCAAGGAACCGGTTGATGTCACCGTGCACGACCGTCCCGTCCGGCTTGGTGAAGTCACCGAACTGGAACCAGAGGAACGTGTTCAGGAACTGGTGCAGGCCGACGACCAGCAGTGCGCGGTTGGCGATGCCGAAGATGCCGGAGCCCAGCCAGTTCAGATCGGTCAGCCACTTGGAGAAGCTGGTCAGGCCGTCCCCGATCGGCTGCCACAGCCATGCGCACAGGGCCGCGAAGAGCAGCCCGACGAAGGCCATGATGATCGGCACGAGCCGACGGCCGTTGAAGAAGCCCAGCCAGTCGACCAGCTTGACCCGGTGGTACCGCTGCCAGAACCACGCGGACAACAGGCCCATCACGATGCCCCCGAAGACCCCGGGGTTCTGGTACTCGGCGGCCGTCACCTTCGCGTTGCCGGTGACACAGGTGCCGAACCAGGTGCCGCCCGAAGTGAAGGTGGAACCCGGTGCGCAGTCCACCGGGAAGGCGTGCAGCACCGCGTAGTAGACGAGGAAGCCGGTCACCGCCGCGAGCGCCGTCGAGCCGTCCGACTTCTTCGCCATGCCGATCGCGACCCCGACGCAGAACAACAACGGCAGTCCGAGACCGGAGTCGAGGAGCGCACCACCCGCAGCGGCGAAGACCTTGGCGACGTTGGTCCAGCCGAGGCCCTCGTCGCCGAACACGTCCGGCTGGCCGAGCCGGTTGAGGATGCCGGCCGCCGGCAGCACCGCGATCGGGAGCTGGAGGCTGCGCCCCATCTTCTGGAGGCCCTGGAAGAAGCCGTGCCACCACATTCTCCGTGGCGCTGTGGCGCTGCTCGAGCTCATCGGCATCCTCCCGGAAACAGGCCACGTTTGGCGGTCGCCGCAAAGTGGTGTAGACCAGTTGCGGTACGGTGCATAACCCGCCCGGAGGACAGGGCACTGGTGATCGTCATCATTGGTGATGATCAGGTAGCTCGCTCGCGAAGTTGGGCCAACCGTGCGTTACCGTGACGAAACGGACCCATGGTGGGCCGGCACCGGACGTGAAGAACCAGGGAGAGCCACATGGCCAGCAAGGCTGAGAAGATCGTCGCCGGGCTCGGCGGGATCGACAACATCGAAGAAATCGAAGGCTGCATCACCCGCCTCCGCACCGAGGTCATCGACCCGAGCAAGGTCGACGAAGCCGCGCTCAAGGCCGCCGGGGCCCACGGCGTCGTCAAGATGGGTACCGCGATCCAGGTCGTCATCGGCACCGACGCCGACCCCATCGCCGCCGACATCGAAGACATGATGTGACGACCACCCGCTGAGCCGGCCCGGCTCCGCACCCCACAGGCCCCGATCCCATCGGGACGGGGCCTGCGGCACAACCCCCACCGGCCTCCCGCTGCCCCCCTGGCACACCCCGGTCGGCGCCAACGGCCCAGCCGATAGGCTCGACGCCATGTCTCGTATCGACGGCCGCACCCCCGAAGAGCTCCGCCCCATCACCATCGAACGCGGATGGAGCAAGCACGCCGAAGGCTCAGTCCTCATCTCCTTCGGCGACACCAAGGTCTTCTGCACCGCCTCCTTCACCGAGGGCGTCCCGCGCTGGCGCAAGGGCAGCGGCGAAGGCTGGGTCACCGCCGAGTACTCCATGCTGCCCCGTTCCACCAACACCCGCGGCGACCGCGAAGCCGTACGCGGCAAGATCGGCGGCCGCACCCACGAGATCAGCCGCCTCATCGGCCGATCCCTGCGCGCGGTGATCGACTACAAGGCGCTCGGCGAGAACACCGTCGTCCTCGACTGCGACGTCCTCCAGGCCGACGGCGGCACCCGCACCGCCGCCATCACCGGTGCGTACGTCGCCCTCGCCGACGCCATCACCTGGGCCCAGGGCAAGAAGCTCATCAAGCACGGCCGCAAGCCGTTGATCGGCACCGTTTCCGCCGTCAGCGTCGGCATCGTCGACGGCACGCCGCTCCTCGACCTCTGCTACGAGGAGGACGTCCGCGCCGAGACCGACATGAACGTCGTCTGCACCGGCGACGGCCGCTTCGTCGAGGTCCAGGGCACCGCCGAGGCCGAGCCCTTCGACCGCAAGGAACTGAACGCGCTCCTCGACCTCGCCACCAGCGGCTGCGTCGACCTCAGCGCCATCCAGCAGGCGGCCCTCGCCCGCACGCTCGGCGAGTAAAGAAGCAACCACGTACGCACCACAGAGCGTCGATACGAGTACGGACGCACGGGTCGAACCGTGCGTCCGTCCGCGTATCCGCACCCGGGGAGGAACCGCACCATGGCCAAGGCCACCCGTCACCGCCGCATCACCGTCGTGCTGACCCTGACCGCTCTCACCCTCACCGCCGCGGCCGGCTGCGGCGCAGTCGACAAGGCCCTCGACTGCGTCCGTACCGCCGACGCCATAGCCACCAGCGTCGACAACCTCCAACAGGCCGTCTCCAACGCCTCGAACGACCCCACCCAGGCATCCGAGGCCCTCGACGAGATAGACAAGGAACTCGGCAACCTCGGCGACAAGACGGACAACGCCGACCTCTCCAAGGCCGTCGACGACCTCCAGGCCGGCGTCAAGAACGTGCGCGACGCCATCGACAAGGGCGACGCCACCCCGGACATCACCCCGGTCACCGACGCCGCCAAGGAGATCGGCAACGTCTGCACCTCATAGCGGACGCCGCCCGGCACCCCGCGATAATCGGCACATGACCCGCCTGATCCTCGCCACCCGCAACGCCGGGAAAATCACCGAACTCCACGCGATCCTCGCCGACGCAGGGCTCACCCACGAGCTCGTCGGCGCGGATGCGTACCCCGAGATCCCCGACGTCAAGGAGACCGGCGTCACCTTCGCCGAGAACGCGCTCCTCAAGGCACACGCCCTGGCCCGGGCCACCGGCCACCCCGCGATCGCCGACGACTCCGGCCTCTGCGTCGACGTACTCGGCGGCGCCCCGGGCATCTTCTCGGCCCGCTGGGCCGGCACCCACGGCGACGACCGCGCCAACCTGGACCTGCTGCTGGCCCAGCTCTCCGACATCGACGACGCCCACCGCGCCGCCCACTTCGCCTGCGCGGCGGCGCTGGCCCTCCCGGACGGCACGGAACGCGTGGTCGAGGGCCGTCTCCTGGGCACCCTCCGTCACACCCCGGCCGGCACGAACGGCTTCGGCTACGACCCGATCCTGCAGCCGGAGGGCATGACCCGGACCTGCGCGGAGCTGACCCCGGCGGAGAAGAACGCGATCAGCCACCGCGGGAAGGCGTTCCGGGCGCTGGTGCCGGTGGTGCGGGAGCTGGTGGGGTGACATGGAAACGGTCGCCGCCTTCATTTCGAAGGTGGCGACCGTTTTGTGCCCGTGGGCCCGGTGGGATTCGAACCCACGACACACCGGACCTAAACCGGCGCCCTCTAGCCAGCTGGGGTACGGACCCGCGGGCACACTCTACTGTGCGCGGCTGCGTCGGTTCGAGAAGGATTCGGTCTGGCTGTGGCACGACGGACACAGGTACCGCAGGTTCTCGCGGCGGTTGTCGATTCGGTCGCCGTTGATGTGGTCGATCTCCAGGACCAGGAGCTTGCCCTGCCACGTTTCGCCGATGCCGCACATGGCACACAGGTGAGGGACTTCGAGGTCGTCCAGGTTCCCGGGGACGGGGTCCGGGTTCAGAACTTCGGCTCGGGAGTCTGCGCCGCGCACAGCTCCGCCGCCTCCGCCTCGGTCTCCACCGAAGGCGGCGAGCCGTCCAGCGGCTGCTGGGCCGTCTCCTTCATGCAGGCCACCGCGATCACGCCGACCAGGGCCGCCGCCATCGCGTAGTAGGCCGGCATCAGGTTCGTACCGCTCCAGCTGATCAGTGCCGTGATCACCAGCGGGGTCGTACCGCCGAAGAGCGAGGCCGAGAGGTTGTAGCCGACCGACAGGGAGCCGTAGCGGACCTGGGTGGGGAAGAGGGCCGGGAGTGCGGCGGACATCGTGCCGAGCATGCAGACCAGGGAGAGGCCCAGCATCACCATGCCGATCGTGATGGCCGGGATGCCGCCCTGGCGGATCAGCAGGAAGGAGGGGAGCGAGAGACAGAGGAAGCCCAGCATTCCCGTCATCAGCAGTGGCTTGCGGCCGAAACGGTCGGAGAGCCTGCCGACCTGACTGATGATCACCATCAGGGCGACCATGACGGCGAGCAGGACGAGCAGGCCGTGGGTCTCGCTGTAGCCGAGTTCGTCGGAGAGGTACGTCGGCATGTACGACAGCAGCATGTAGTCGGTGATGTTGTACGCGCCGACCAGGGCTATGCAGAGGATCAGCGTCGGCCAGTACTGCCGGAAGATCTTCGCGAGGTCTCCCTTGGCGGTGGTCTCGACGCTGTCCGAGGCCTCGGAGGCCTGCGCGGTGCCGCCCTCCAGTTTCTGGAAGGCCGGGGTCTCGTCGAGGCGCAGTCGGAGGTAGAGGCCGACCAGGCCGAGGGGGCCCGCGACGAGGAACGGGATGCGCCAGCCCCAGGCTTCCATGGTGGGGGTGTCGAGGACGGCGGTGAGTGCGGTGACGAGGCCGGCTGCGCCGACGTAGCCGGCCAGGGTGCCGAATTCGAGGAAGCTGCCGAAGTAGCCGCGGCGCTTGTCGGGGGCGTACTCGGCGATGAAGGTGGAGGCGCCGCCGTACTCCCCGCCGGTGGAGAACCCCTGGATCAGCCGGAAGAAGATCAGCAGGGCGGGTGCCCAGAGGCCGATCGAGGCGTGGGAGGGGATGACGCCGATGGCGAAGGTGCCGACCGCCATCATGATCATGGTGAGGGCGAGGACCTTCTTGCGGCCGATCCGGTCGCCCATGGGACCGAAGAACATTCCGCCGAGCGGGCGCACCAGGAAGGCGACCGCGAAGGTGGCGAACGACGAGAGCAGCTGGGTGGTGTCGTTCCCGGACGGGAAGAAGACGTGCCCCAGAGTGACGGCCAGGTAGGAGTAGATGCCGAAGTCGAACCACTCCATGGCGTTGCCGAGGGAGGCCGCCTTCACCGCTCGCTTGACTGCCCGGTCGTCGGTGACGGTGATGTCGGACCGGCGCAGCCTGGGGTTCTTCCGCTGCCGGATGGCGCGGAAGAGGGTGGGGTGGCGCTTGACCGCTTCCGGGTCGGCCACCTGCTGAAGGTCGGAGGCCGCCATGGCCGGGTCCCTTCCTCGGTGGGGTGTTCCAGGAAGGGCTTCTGCGCGGTCATGGCGGTCGCAAACCGATGGGGAGCGAAAATGCGACGCCCGTCACAGGGGCGTGGTGTCGGTCAGATGCCGAGGTCCTTGATGATTTTGGCGACGTGGCCGGTTGCCTTGACGTTGTAGAGGGCGCGTTCGACCTTGCCCTCCTCGTCGACGATGATCGTGGAGCGGATGACGCCCGTCACCGTTTTGCCGTAGAGCTTCTTCTCGCCGAATGCGCCGTAGGCCTGGAGGGTCTCCTTGGACGGGTCGCCGACCAGTGTGACCTCGAGGTTTTCCTTCTCGCGGAACTTGGCGAGCTTTTCCGGCTTGTCGGGGGAGACGCCGATGACGTCGTATCCGGCGCCGGCCAGCAGCTCCAGGTTGTCCGTGAAGTCGCACGCCTGCTTGGTGCAGCCGGGGGTGAGGGCGGCCGGGTAGAAGTAGACGATGACCTTGCGGCCCTTGTGGTCGGCGAGCGAGATGTCGTTGCCGTCGGCGTCGGGGAGGGTGAAGGCGGGGGCGGTGTCGCCGGGCTGGAGTCGCTCGCTCATGGTTCTCCTCAGGGGCGGGTGCGGTGTACGGGACCGAGCGTAATAGGGGTGCCGTCGGGTGTGCGGGCGGCCGAGCTGACAGACTGTCGATGAAGGTTTACCGGACGAGGACCACGGAGGCGGCGCAGTGTCGGATGCCAGGACCCCTGCGCAGATCGAGGCGGACATCATCAGCAGGCGTGAGCAGCTTGCGGTGGTGCTCGATGAGATCGGGGTGCGGATGCACCCGAAGACGATCATCGGTGATGCGAAGGCCAAGGCTGCCGAGGCCGTGGACCGGACGGCCGGGCGGGCGTTCGTCGCGGTGAATCGGACGGTGTCGGACGTGAAGGCGCAGTTTGTGTCGGAGGATGGCGCGCCGCGTCTGGAGCGGGTGGTTCCGGCGGCGTTGCTGGCGGTCGGTGTGATGGGGCTGGTTGTGGTGTCGGTACGGCGCAAGAAGCGCTGACAAGGCCGACCCCGGGGGCGTGCGGGACGGCTGCGGGCAGGTAGGTTTCGGGTCGTGAGCGAGAACACCGACGACAAGCTGCCCATTCGCATGCTGCATGACCGCGTGCTGGTCCGGTCCGATACGCCTGAGGGCGAGCGGCGCTCGGGCGGCGGCATTCTGATTCCGGCGACTGCTGCGGTGGGGCGCCGGCTGGCCTGGGCCGTGGTGGTTGCGGTCGGCCAGAATGTGCGGACGGTGGAGCCGGGCGACCGGGTGCTGTACGACCCGGAGGACCGTGCCGAGGTCGAGGTGCGGGGTGTGGCGTACGTGCTGATGCGGGAGCGGGATCTGCATGCGGTGGCGGCGGACCGGTTCGAGGGTTCGGTGGATTCGACCGGGCTGTATCTGTAGCTCTGTTGCCTGCGAGACGTGTGGCGTAAGGCCTGGTGACCGGTGTCACCAGGCCTTTTGTATGTTCTTTGCTATGTTGGTGGCATCCCGACGAGACGCGCCGTACCGGGCTTCCGCAAAGACGACGCACCTGTGATGTCCGTGTGTCTGTGGTGTTCGGAGGTGCCGTCGTGGCGTGGGTTCTGCTTGTTGTTGCCGGTCTGCTGGAAGTGGGCTGGTCGATCGGGATGAAGTACACGGATGGGTTCACCCGGTTGTGGCCGAGTGTGTTCACCGGGTTCGGGATCGTGGCCAGCATGGTGCTGTTGTCGCAGGCGGCGAAGTCGTTGCCGATCGGTACGGCGTACGGCGTGTGGGTCGGTATCGGTGCGGCGGGGGCGGCGGTGCTCGGCATGGTGGTGCTGAATGAGCCGGTGACCGCAGCCCGGATCTTCTTCGTGTCTCTGTTGCTGGTGGCTGTGGTGGGGCTGAAGGCGACGTCGGGGCACTGATCGGACTCCCGTTCTGTGAGCTCCTCCAAGCCCCGTATCACTCGGTTTGGGTCGGGCGGGCGCCGCCGGCGCCCTCGGGGAGGAGCTCTTCGATGCCGCCGTTGTCGCCGCCGAGGGTGTCCGTGCCGTCGTCGGCCGGGGGGCCGATGGGCGGTGCCGAGGTGGCGGGGCCGCTGGTGGCGGGGCTGGTGGGCGGAGTGCCGGGCGGGCTGCTCGGCGGCTGGCTGGACGGTGTCTCGGACGGGGCGCCGGTGTCGGTGGGGCCGGTTCCTTCGTCGGTGGGCAGGGCGGATTCCTCGGCGCCGCTTTCGAGTTCGAGGTCGAATTCTTCGATGCTGCTGCCGTTGAGTGCGGCGCCGGTGTACTGGGCCCAGGTCTGGGCGGGGGCGCCGCTGCCGTTGACGCGGGACAGGCCGAGTGCTCCGTAGAGCGGTTTCTGTACGCCGGTGTCGGGGTCCTGGCCCATGACGGCGATGACGGTCGCGAGGTTCGGGGTGTAGCCGGCGAACCACGCGGCTTTGTCCTCCTCGGCGGTGCCGGTCTTGCCGGCGGCGGGGCGGCCGGCGCCCTGGGCGGCGGTTCCCGATCCGTTCTCGACGACGCTCTGCAGGATCGCGGTGGTGGTGTCGGCGGCTTCGCGGCTGACGGTCCGTTTGGTGTGACGGCCGGGGAGTGCGAGCTCCTCGGCGTCCTTGCTGATCTTGTCGACGAGGGTGTAGGTGCCGTGCCTGCCGTGGTTGGCGAGTGTCGCGTACGTCTGGGTCATGTCGAGGACGCTGGCGGTGGCGGTGCCGAGTGCGATGGACGGCGAGGCGGTCAGGTCGGGGGTGTTCTTGGGGATGCCGAGGTCGATGGCGGTGTCCTCGACGTTGCCGGGGCCGACGTCCTCGGCCATCTGTGCGTAGACGGCGTTGACGGACTTGTCGGTGGCCTCCAGGACGGTGATGGGGCCGTAGTCGATGTCGTCCTCGTTCGCGGGGGCGTATCCGGTGGGTCCGTTCGGGCCCTGCACCATGCGTCTGTTGGTGCCGTCGTAGATGGTGTTGGGGGTGATGCGCCGGCCGTCCTGGGTGTTGGACCGGTTGGCGACGGCGGAGGTGAAGACGAACGGTTTGAAGGTGGAGCCGACCTGGTAGTCGCGGCGGGTGGCGTTGTTGACGTATTGCTTGGTGTAGTCGATGCCGCCGTACATGGCGACGACCCGGCCGTTCGAGGGGTTGATGGAGGCACCGCCGACGCGGACGTTGCGGTCGGCCGGGCGCTCCTTGCTCGTCATCGACATCACGTTGTCGTTGACGGCTTTGACCATGGCGTTCTGTTTCTTCTTCTCCAGTGTGGTGGTGATCCGGTAGCCGCCGGTGGCGAGCGTCCTCTCGTCGATGATCTTGTGGGTGGTGAGGTAGTCCTTGACGGCCTGGACGATGTAGCCGCGCTGTCCGGAGAGTCCGGTGGCGGGCTTCACCTTGTCGGGCAGGGGGAACTGCATGGTGGCGCGCTCGGATGCGCCGAGCCAGTTCTCCTTGACCATGCCGTCGAGCACGTAGTTCCAGCGGGCGACGGCCGCGGCCTTGTTCTCGGGGTGGACGACGACGTTGTATGCGCTGGGGGCGTTGAGCAGGGAGGCGAGGTACGCGCCTTCGGCGGTGGTGATGTCGCCGATGTCCTTGCCGTAGTACGCCTGGGCCGCTGCCTGGATGCCGTAGGCGTTGCGGCCGAAGTAGCTGGTGTTGAGGTAGCCCTCCAAGATCTGGTCCTTGCTCACTTCGCGGTTGAGCTTGATCGCGATGAAGAACTCCTTGGCCTTGCGCATGACGGTCTGTTCCTGGCCGAGGTAGTAGTTCTTGACGAACTGCTGGGTGATGGTGGAGCCGCCCTGAGTGCCCTTGCCGGTGAGGGTGTTCCAGCCGGCGCGGGCCATTGCCTGAATGTCGACGGCGCGTTCGGAGTAGAAGTTCCGGTCCTCGGCGGCGAGTACGGCGTGCTGGATGCTGAGGGGGACCTGGGTGAGCTGGATGTTCTGCCGGTTGACCTCGCCGTCGCGGGCGATGAAGCTGCCGTCCTTGTAGAGGTAGACGTTGGACTGCGCGGTGGCGGTGGGGTTGGCAGGCGGGATGCCGACGAGCTGGTATCCGGCGATGAATCCGCCGATCAGGACCAGGGCGATGACGAGGAGCGTGGCGAGCGTCACCCGCCAGGTGGGGACGGCGCGGCGCCAGCCGGTGCGTCCGGGGCGGCTCTTGCTCCCCTTCTTCTTCCCGCCGGGGGCGGCTGGGCCTGCGGGGGCGCCGGTGCCGGCAGAGGGGTCCCTCGGGGCCCGGTTCCCGTTGTCGGGCCCCCCGCTCTGCTGCTGTGGCTCGTCGCTCATATCGGTGGATACTCCTCGGCCGCTGTCAATTCCCCCATAGTGCCCCTTTCTGTGGAATAAGCCCCGGATCGACCCTGGACCGACCTGTGATCGCTCCTGGATCGGCCGCCGAAAAGCGGTCGCGGTGCCTGTTTCCGCTGCACTAGGGTCGTGCGCTTTGGTGTCCAACGCGGTTGGGCGCACGGTTGCGAACGAGCGCGGGGGTGATGGGGATGCGGTTGTACGCGGTGGTTGCGGCGGGCGGGTTCCGACGCCATGCCACCTACCGGATCGCGACGGCGGCGGGGGTGTTCACCAACACCGTCTTCGGTTTCGTCCTGGCGTACACCTATACGGCGCTGTGGGACGAGCGTCCGCAGCTCGGCGGCTACGACATGTCCCAGGCGCTCACGTATGTGTGGCTGGGGCAGGCGCTGCTGGCGACCTCCGCGATGATGGGCGGCGGTTTCGAGGACGAGTTGGTCGAGCGGATCCGCACCGGCGATGTGGCGGTCGACCTCTACCGGCCGGTCGATCTTCAACTGTGGTGGCTGGCCGGTGACTTGGGGCGGGCCGCGTTCCAGTTGCTGGCGCGTGGCGTCGTGCCGATGCTGCTTGGCGCGCTGGCGTTCCCGCTGGCTCTGCCCGGCTCGCCTGGGGTCTGGTTGGCGTTCCTGGTCTCGGTGACGCTCGGCGTCGTGGTCAGTTTCGCTCTGCGCTATCTGGTGGCGCTCTCCGCGTTCTGGCTGATGGACGGGGCGGGTGCGGCGCAGATCGCGTTCCTGGCGGGGCTGTTCTTCTCGGGGTTGCTGCTTCCGCTGACGTTGTTCCCGGGTGTGCTGGGCGAGGTGGCGCGGGCGTTGCCGTGGTCGTCGCTGCTCCAGGTGCCGGCCGATGTGTTCCTCGGGAAGCACGCGGGGTGGGGGCTGGTGGAGGCGTTCGCCTTCCAGGGCGGCTGGGCGCTGGCGTTGCTGCTGGCGGGGCGGTTGGTGCAGTCGGTGGCGACGCGGAGGGTGGTGGTTCAGGGTGGCTGAGGTCACCGAGGTCTCCAGGGCCGTCGAGGTTCCCGATGCGGTGTTCGCCGAGCGGTCGAGGCTGGTCGAAGGGGTACGTGCCTACGGACTGATCGTCGCGATGTGGCTGCGCTCGACGATGGCGTACCGTGCCTCGTTCGCCATGACGGCGTTCGGGAACTTCGCGGCGACGGGCTTCGACTTCGTCGCGATCCTGCTGATGTTCGCGCACGTCGACGAGTTGGGCGGCTACACGCTGCCGGAGATCGCCCTGCTGTACGGGGCTTCGGGCACCGCGTTCGGGCTGGCCGATCTGATGCTGGGGTCGATGGACCGGCTGGGCCGCCGGGTCCGGGACGGCACGCTCGACACGCTGCTGGTGCGCCCGGTTCCGGTGCTGGCCCAGGTGGCGGCGGACCGGTTCGCGCTGCGCAGGCTGGGGCGGATCACGCAGGGGCTGCTGGTGCTCGGTTACGGGCTGACGGCGCTGGACATCGCGTGGACGCCGCTGAAGGTGGTGATGATCCCGCTGATGCTGCTGAGCGGGGCGGCGATCTTCGGCGCGGTGTTCGTGGGCGGGGCGGCCTTCCAGTTCTTCGCGCAGGACGCGGCGGAGGTGCAGAACTCCTTCACGTACGGGGGGAACACGCTGCTGCAGTACCCGCCGACGGTCTTCGCGAAGGATCTGGTGCGCGGGGTGACGTTCGTGGTGCCGCTGGCCTTCGTGAACTGGCTGCCCGCGCTGTATGTGCTGGGCCGGGAGTACCCGCTGGGGCTGCCGGAGTGGGTGGCGTTCCTGCCGCCGGTGGTGGCGGGGGTGTGCTGGGGGCTCGCGGGTACGGCGTGGCGGGCGGGGCTGCGCTCGTACCGGAGCACGGGCAACTGAGGACGAGCGGAGCGAGGTCGGGGCATGGCTACGGGTACGGGTTTCATTGAGCTCGACGGTGTCGAGAAGGTCTTCGAGGTGCGTCGCAGGACGGGTTTCCTGCGCAGCGAGCGGCGCGAGGTCCGCGCGGTCGACGGGATCGGCTTCCGGGTGGAGCGCGGCGAGATGGTCGGCTACATCGGTCCGAACGGCGCGGGCAAGTCGACCACCATCAAGATGCTGACGGGCATCCTCACTCCGAGCGGCGGGCGGCTGCGGGTCGCCGGCATCGACCCTTCCAGGGAGCGTACGAGGCTGGCGCACCGGATCGGTGTGGTCTTCGGGCAGCGCACCACCCTGTGGTGGGATCTGCCGCTGCGCGACTCGTACCGGCTGGTGCACCGGATGTACCGGGTCCCTGACGCCCGGTTTCGGGAGAACCTGGACCGCTGTGTCGAACTCCTGGATCTGGGCGCGCTGTTGGATGTGCCGGTGCGTCAGTTGTCGCTCGGGCAGCGGATGCGCGGCGACATTGCGGCGGCACTGCTGCACGACCCGGAGGTGCTGTATCTGGACGAGCCGACGATCGGTCTGGATGTGGTCTCCAAGGCCAAGGTCCGGGGATTTCTCCGGGACTTGAATGCCGAGCGGGGAACGACGGTGCTGCTCACCACTCACGATCTGACGGATATCGAGCAGCTCTGCCGGCGGGTGATGGTGATCGACCACGGCCGCCTGATGTACGACGGTGCGCTCGCAGGGCTGCATGAGGTCGGCGAGAGCGAGCGCACGCTGGTCGTGGACCTGGAGCGTGAACTCCCGCCGATCCGGCTGGAGTCGGAGCCTTCGGTGCGTACGGTGAAGGTGGAGGGGCCGAGACAGTGGCTGGCCTTTCCGGCGTCGGGTTCGGCGGCTCCGCTGGTGGCGCGGATCGCTGCGGAGTATCCGCTGGTGGACCTCTCGGTGCGGGAACCGGACATCGAGGCCGTGATCGCGAAGATGTACGCGTCGGCCGAGGCGCGTTAGATCCGAGGCGCGTTGGATCCGAGGCGCGTTGGATCCGAGGCGCGTTGGATCCGAGGCGCGTTGGATCCGAGGCGCGTTGGATCCGAGGCGCGTTGGATCCGAGGTGCGGTGGGTCCGAGGTGCGGTGGATCGGTGACGTGAGCGGGCGCGTTCAATAGGCTGCGCGGTATGACGAGTGAACTTCCCGACATGCGTGCTTCCGATGCCGAGCGTGAACGGATTGCCGAGGTCCTGCGCGAGGCGGTGGCCGAGGGCCGCCTGCAGATGGAGGAGTTCGAGCAGCGGCTCGATGCGGCCTACAAGGCGCGTACGCATGGGGAGTTGGAGCCACTGATCCGCGATCTTCCGGCGTCGGGCGGTGCGGTGGCGCCGGTGCGTGCGGGCAGCGCGCCCGCACGCACGGGTTCGGCGGGTGTCGACTGGGCGGAGCGTATCGGCGGTTCCGCCACGTCGAAGGGCGCGTTCGCCATCTGGGGCGGGTTCGGGCGCAAGGGTAGGTGGACCGTGGGCCGGACGTTCACCGCGTTCACGATGTGGGGCGGCGGCGAGATCGATCTGCGCGAGGCCCGTTTCGAGGACCGTGAGGTCGTCATCCGCTGTTTCACGATCATGGGCGGGATGCGCGTGACGGTCCCACCGGAGCTGAATGTCGAGGTCAGAGGCGTCGGCATCATGGGGGGCTTCGGGGACCGGGCGACGGGCGAGGGCGTTCCCTCGCCGGACTCGCCGCGGGTGCGGATCACTGGGCTCGCGTTGATGGGCGGGGTCGGTGTGGAGCGCAAGCGGACGAAGGCGGACAAGGAGCGGGCCCGGCAGCTGAAGAAGGGCACCGGGGACGCATGAGCCCGTCCGGCGTGTGAGGACGCGCCGCCCACCGCGTCCTGCTGTCAGAGCCGGCCGGACACCGGAGCCTCCTGGTGCAGGCTCCGCAGGTCCACCTGCTGGCCCAGCTGCAGATATCCGGCGTCGTTGAGATGGAGATGGTCGCCGCGGTCGTACGCCGGGCGGAGCCGGCCGGGTCGGTACGGGTCGCGTGCCGCCCGGTCGAAGTCGACGGCCTCGTCGAAGACGCCGCCTGCCCGGATCAGCTCGTTGACCCGCATCCGTACGGCGTCCCGCTCGGGTGTCCAGGTGGGGTACCCCTCGTACGGCATCAGAGTTGCCCCGACGACCCGCAGCCCGCGCGCGTGGGCGCGTTCCGTCATGGCCTTCAGGCCGTCCACGATGTGTTGCGGGTCCTGTTCCTGAGGGAACTGCTGCACGTCGTTGATGCCGAGGGCGATGATGACGGTCTTCACGTCGGCGACGCCCAGTACATCGCGGTCGAAGCGGGCGAGCGCCCGCTGACCGCGGCCCTGGCCGTCGCGCAGGATGCGGTTGCCGGCGATGCCCTGGTTGACGACCGCGTAGCGCCCGCGCAGCCGGTCGGCGAGGACGTCGGTCCAGCGGCCGTTGGCGTCGAGGGCGGAGCCGGTGCCCGCGGTGAGCGAGTCGCCGATGGCGACGACTGCTCCGGCGGAGGAGGCGTTGCGGACGTCCACAGCGGTGAGGTAGCGCCACACGTTGGTCTGCCGGGTACCGCGCTCGTCCGCGAGGTACGAGGTCTGGTGGCTGTTCGGGTGGACGGTGACGGGTCCCTCGGCGGTGGGTGTGCGGAGGGCGACGACGAGATCGGAGTCGGCGTCGACGGGGACGACGACCGGGTCGCTGACGACCTGTCCGCCCGCGGCGATGGTGACGGAGGGGGCGCCGCGGAAGGAGACGGGACGGGCGTTCACCGTGGTCCGGTCGACGAGCAGAGGGTGTGTACCGAAGAGGTTGGAGAGGGTGATGCGGGCCGCGTCGCCGCCGATGCTGGTGTGGACGACGTTACGGATGGTGCGCCGGGTGAGGTCGTGTCCGGGGTACGGGTCCACCACCCCGGCCACGGGCGCCCCGGCCCAGGTGGCGACCCAGACGCCGGTGGAATGGGCGGGCTCGGCGGGCGGACGGGCCGCCGGCTGCGCGCTGACCTGCCGCGACCCGGCACCCGAGAACAGCGCGGACCCGGCGTACGCCATGAATGCGGCAAGCGCGGCGGTGCCCGCCACGAGGGCGATGAGCAGGGCGGTTCCCTGGCGCCTGGGCATGGGCGGGGTGTCTCCTCGTGATGGTGGGGGTTGGTCTCATGATGGGGCACAGTGCCGGGAACTCGACATGCGGCCCGGGAGTACGTCAGGTAAGGACAATGCGTACGGAGCACCGGGGGCGATGCGTACGCGGACGCGGACGGGTGGAGCGGATGGAACGGATCGAACGGACCAGGTCGGGCGAGCCGGGCGGCGGACCGGCCGAGCCCGCACAGGCACGTGGCGGCGCGGACGGGAGCTCCGGCACCGCAGCCTCCGCTCCCGCACGCCCCGCCCCCCTCGCCTCCTTCGCGTACACGGCCGCGGACGAGGAGAAGCGGCGTGGTGTGCGCCGTATGAAGACCACGGCCACCGGCCTCCTTCTGCTCGTCGCGCTCGTGTACGTCCTCGCCACCTGGGCGAAGAACGCAGGTGTGGGCGGCTGGCCGGGCTTCGTCGCCGCGGCCGCCGAGGCGGGGATGGTGGGTGCGCTGGCCGACTGGTTCGCCGTCACGGCGCTGTTCAAGCGTCCGCTCGGCCTGCCGATCCCGCACACCGCCATCATCCCCACCAAGAAGGACCAGCTCGGGGCCTCTCTGGGTTCCTTCGTCGGGGAGAATTTTCTTTCGGGCGATGTCGTGCGCGGCCGGATCCAGGCGCTGGGCATCGGCGGCCGGCTCGGTGCCTGGCTGGCGGAGCCGGACCACGCCGACCGGGTCACCGCCGAGCTGGCGACCGCGCTGCGCGGCGCGCTGACGGTCCTGCGGGACTCGGACGTGCAGGCCGTGGTGGCCGAGGCGATCACCCGGCGGGCGAACGCGGCGGAGATCGGCCCCGGCCTCGGGAAGATGCTGGAGAAGATCGTCGCCGACGGCGGCCACCGCCGGGTCGTGGACCTGATCTGTGTACGTGCGCACGACTGGCTGGTGCTGCACGGCGACTCCGTGATGGACGCGGTGCAGGGCGGGGCGCCGGGGTGGACACCGCGGTTCGTCGACAAGCGGGTGGGGGAGCGGGTCTACAAGGAGCTGCTGCGCTTCGTGACGGAGGTGCGGGACATGCCGGGGCATCCGGCGCGCGCCTCGATCGACACGTTCCTGACGGACTTTGCGGCCGACCTCCAGACCGACTCGGACACCCGGGCGCGGGTGGAGCGGCTGAAGACGGAGATCCTGGGGCGCGCCGAGGTCCAGGACGTCATCGCGTCGGCCTGGGCGTCGGTACGCACGATGATCATCGCGGCGGCGGAGGACGAGCAGAGCGAGCTGCGGCTGCGGGCGCGCGCCTCGCTGTTGACGTTCGGCGCGCGGCTGTCGACGGACGGGCGGATGCAGGCCAAGCTGGAGGGCTGGCTGGAGGACGCGGCGGTGTATGTCGTCACGAGGTACCGCACGGAGATCACCTCGCTGATCAGTGACACGGTCGCGAGCTGGGACGCGGACCAGACGTCGAAGAAGATCGAGGCGCACATCGGCCGTGACCTGCAGTTCATCAGGATCAACGGCACGGTGGTGGGTGCCCTGGCGGGCCTGCTGATCTACACGGTGTCGCAGGCGTTCGGAGCCTGAGCGACGTCCCCCGGTGAGGGTCCGGGTGCGTACCCGTCCTGTCGTACGGGTACGCACCCGGCTTCGAGGCCTCACCCATGTGAGCGCCTCCTACGCGGGGGGTGCTCTTGAATACGGACGCCGGCGCGCCCGCGTTCAGTGTGCTGCGGGCCCGCGGGAGAGATTTCTCAGGCGGCGCGGCGGGTGACCGCCCACGAAGCGGCGGCGACGGTGCCCGCCACGGTGAGGACGGCGGGCCAGGCGCCGAGCTTCTTGGCCAGCGGGTGCGATCCGGCGAACGCGGCGACGTACGCCGTGGTCAGAGCGGTGGCCGCACGCGGTCCGGCCTGTCGGTTCCACTCGTACGCGGCGACCGTGCCCGCTGCGGCGAGCGCGACCCCGCCGAGCGGCCGCTTCTTGGTCCACCGCGCGACCGCGTACCCGCCGACGAGTCCGCTCGCCGCAACTGCCGCCGTAGGAACCTTTGCCATCGCCGCCACCTTCGCCTTCTCATGTCGTGGCTTTTTTCTCGTGCTGCGGCTTCCGAGGCTAGCGCGGCGGGCGGACGCTCCGACTCGCCAGGGGGTGCACAAGCGTTTACCCTGCGAGGTGAACATCTGTGCACCCCTGGCTTCCGCCGCCACCGCCGAGCACCCCACGGAGATCGCATGCCTGCGGACACCTCTGCCCCCGACGGGTCGGCCGCCCCGACCCCGACCCCGACCCCGCACCACCCCCGCTTCGCCGTGGGCGTTCTCGCCTTCTGCGGGGTCGTCGTCGCGGTCATGCAGACGATCGTCGTCCCGCTCCTCCCGCACATCCCGGCCCTCACCGGCGCGACCCCCGCCGCCGCGAGCTGGCTGGTCACCGTCACCCTTCTCACCGGCGCCGTCTTCACGCCCGTCCTGGGCCGGGTCGGCGACATGTACGGCAAGCGGCGGGTGCTCGTCGCCTCGCTCGCGGTGCTGGTCATCGGTTCCGTGTTGTGCGCGGTGAGCTCCCACATCGGCGTGCTGATCACCGGCCGCGCCCTCCAGGGCGCCGCGCTCGCCGTCGTACCGCTGGGCATCAGCATCCTGCGCGACGAACTCCCGCCCGAGCGGGTCCTCTCCGCGGTCGCCCTGATGAGTTCGACGCTCGGCATCGGTGCGGCCGTCGGGCTGCCGGTCGCCGCGCTCGTCGTCGAACACTTCGACTGGCACACCATGTTCTGGGTGTCGGGCGTGATCGGCCTCATCGACATCGTGCTGGTGCTCTGCTGTGTTCCCGAGTCCCCGCTGCGCACCCGCGGTCGCTTCGACGTCGTCGGCGCGCTCGGGCTGTCCGCGGCGCTGGTCTGTCTGCTGCTCGCGGTGACGCAGGGCGCCGACTGGGGCTGGGCGTCCGCCCGCACGGTCGGACTGCTCGTCGGCGCCGTCGTGGTGGCGCTGCTCTGGGGCGCGTACGAGCTCCGCGTGACGACGCCCATGGTCGACCTGCGGGTCTCGGCCCGCCCGGCCGTCCTGCTGACCAACATCGCCGCCTTGCTGATCGGCTTCGCCTTCTACGCGAACTCCCTGGTCACCGCGCAGATGGTGCAGGAGCCGAAGGCGACCGGTTACGGGCTCGGTGCCTCGCTCGTCGTCAGCGGACTGTGCCTGCTGCCGGGCGGTGTGTCGATGGTGGCGCTCTCGCCGGTCTCGGCCCGGATCTCCGCACGGTACGGACCGAAGGTCAGCCTGACGCTGGCGGCCGCGATCATCGCCGTCGGCTATGTGGTGCGCTACTTCACCAGCCACAGCCTGTGGCTGATCATCGCCGGTGCGACGGTCGTCGCGTCGGGCACGGCCATCGCGTACTCGGCGCTGCCCGCGCTGGTGATGCGCGGGGTCCCGGTCAGCGAGACGGGCGCGGCCAACGGTCTCAACACGCTGATGAGATCGATCGGGCAGGCGTTCTGCAGCGCGACGGTGGCCGCCGTGCTGACCAACCTCACGTTCCGGGTGGGCGGCCGGACGGCTCCGACGCTCCACGCGTATCAGCTGGTCTTCCTGATCGCGGCGGGCGCGGCGCTGCTGGCGCTGACGGTCACGCTGTTCCTGCCCGGCAGGCGTACGGCCGCGGCGGGTACGGTCGGAGAGAGCCGCGACGACCGCAAGGGCGGTGCGCGGACGATCACGATCGAGGAGGGCGCATGACCGGCAGCCAGGCCACCGCTCCGGCTCCGGCCCCCACCGACCCCGGCTCGGGCCGGGACGCGATCCTGCGGGCGGCCCGGCGGGCGTTCACCCAGCGCCCGTACGCGGATGTGACCATCCGGGGGATCGCCGCCGACGCGGGAGTCAGCCCCTCCCTGGTGGTCAAGCACTTCGGCCGCAAGGAAGAACTCTTCAAGACGGTCGCCGACTTCGGCCCGGCTGCCGAGGAACTCTTCGACGCCCCGCTGGACGAGCTCGGCCGCCACATGGTGATCACGCTCGTGCGCCGCCGCCGCGAACAGCAGACGGATCCGCTCCTGCGCGTCGTGTTCTCCCTCGGCAACCGGGACGAACGGTCGCTGCTGCGCGACCGCTTCCACGAACAGGTCACCGAGGCGCTGACCGCCCGACTCCCCGGCCACGAACGCGCCCTGCGCGCCGAACTGATCGCCGGCCACCTCCTCGGCCTCGGCGCCACCCTGAGCCTGCACCGCGAGGGCGCGGGTGCACTGGCCACCCCCGAACACCTCGCGGACCTGTACGCGCCCGCGCTCCAGACCCTGATCACGGGCTGAGGGCGGCACGATCCGCCGGTGCGGTGTGCGTGGTCCCCGGCGTGCGGGACAGGACGTGCACCTGGACCGGCCGGGCAAACTGTGCGCGCAGATCGCGGAGTTCATGGCCCGCGCGGTGCGACCGACTGTGAGGTATGGTCTGGGCCATTCGGCGAGGGGGGCCTCATGTCTGTCCATACGTTCACGCGTGCCACCGCAGCGCTGCCGCTGCTTCTGGGTGCGTTCCTGGTGGGCTGCAGCAGCGCCGACACGACGGAGGGGCCCGGCGACGACGTCCCGTACGTGGCGCCGTCGGCGAACGCGGCAGCCGCGTCCAAGGCGGCCGAGGCGCAGGTGGAAGCGGACGCCGAGGCGTCAGCCGCCGCGGAGGACGCCGCCGCATCCGGGACGCTCGCGACCAGGCCCGCACAGGTCCGCGACGCCTTCGCCACGCTCCAGGCCACCCTGGACGAGACCTGCACCCCCGGCGCGGGCGACTGCGGATACGTCCTGGGCCGGGTCAATGACCAACTGATGGGCCTGGAAGCGTCGATGAAGGCGTACCCGAACGGCCCCGGTCACTTCAAGGAGCCCGTGGCGTGGTTGGCCGCCCTGCGCACGTCCATGAAGGGCGACACCTCCACGGACAATCTGGAGAAGCACCGCTCCGAGCTGTTCGGCACGCGCGACCGCATCAACACCTGGATGCAGGGCCACCCGGAGGACTACCGCTGACGGGGCCGTGCGTTTCGGCATCAGGCCGACGAACTCGTCCACGCCGTGACGCGCTTACTCGGTTCCTGTCGGCCATTGCGGTGTACCGGTCGGCTCGGCAGCGTCCGGGAGCCGGCCCGCCGTTCGCGTGCGGAGTTCACCGCCGCCGTCAGGCAGGACGCGGAGCCCGCCGGTCCTTACGCTGTGCCAGCTCCTCGTCATCGACCAGGGTCAGCATGGGCTGACCCGGCGCGCACAGCATCGTCACGAGGAATCGGCTCCGGGAGTCCGTCCGGTTGTTTCCGTCTTGATAGTGGATGACGTCGCCGCCCGGCTCCCAGAATGTTTCCCCGGCCTTGATCACGCGCTCCGGCTCGCCTTCGAGCTCGAAGAGCATCTCCCCCTCCAGCATGTAGCCGAATGCCGGGCCCGAGTGCCGGTGCGGAGGTGTGCCGGGGTCGCCCGGGGGAAATTCGACGAGAACGGTCATCGCCTCGACCCCCTCCGGGATGTAGGGCGGCTTTGCCGTCTGCAGCACGGTCAGCGCGGTCTTCCACGCTTCGGACCGCGGTCCCTGCTCCGTGTTCGCCGGCTCGGTGCTCGACATGGTGAAGCCTCCAGTGGTGTATGGCGGTCTGTGGAGCCGCCCGGGCCGGACAGCGAGGTTCGATCACCCCTGTAGGGAATGACGGCCCATGCGGCTCGGACGGGGCGGAGAGCTTGTCGCTGTTCCTGCTGCCGCGCCTGTTCGGCAGCTACGACCGAATGCCCTCGTGATGCGCGACATCGCCGCCATTCGGCCCACGTGGTCGCCGGCGCAGCCGAGCGATGGATCGCTCGGCTGCACCGGCTCATGTGCCGGACGGAACGCTCGAAGCTGCCGGGGTGGAGCACGGGAACGCCCGATGGCGGTGGCGTCGGCCGGCCGGACCCCGGCCTGCATGGTCAGTCTCGCACCGGCTCGGACATGACGCCTGTCGCCCGCTGCGGCACGGGGGCTCGGTCCTGGGCGCGTGTGGCGTCAGTCCTGGCGGCCGGGAATCATGTGACGGCAGGACCTAACGGCCTGACCCGCGATTGAGTTCTGGGTGTGTTGGCCTGGTGGTTCGGCTGGTGGGTGATTCAGCAGGCTGTCACGTTGACGGGCACGAGTTCGGTGCTCGTCTGGCGCCGGCTGGCCCGCCGGGCCGCGCGGTCAGAGACGAGCCCAGCGATGGCCCGGTGGGTTTCGCCGTAGCACTCGCGGCGTCCGGTGTATCGCTGGAGCGGACGCCGTAGGGGCCCCTGGCCGGCGGTGAGGCCGGCCAAGGGCCCTTGACGCAATCAGGCTATGTCAGCCGTCGTTCTCCGACGACGGGATGTAGGCGCCCGGCACGTCCTCCGGCGCGAAGATCTTGTCCTCGCCGGGGTACGGCTTCTTCCACTCGTGCGTCTCGTACCACGTGAAGTGGTTCATCTGCGCGGGGTTCGCGAAGTCGAGCAGGGCGTTGGGCCCGGTAGCCCGTTGGTGCGACTTCCAGTTGTCCCACTTCGCCGCGACCGCCTGCTTGTCCGCCGGCACCTTCGCCGACGGCGCGGGCGCTGCACTGGGGTTCTGCGGCGCCGGGGTGTCCAGGCCGCAGGCAGGCGGGGTCTTCAGGCCATCGGTCAGCGAGGTCCGGTTGGGCAGAGCGGTGAACGGTGTGAAGTCCGCGTTCTGGGTGAACGCCCCACGCATCGGGCTGGCCGCGCTGTCCTTCTGGTTCATCGGGTGGATCCCGAGGATCTGCTCGATGGTCCGCATCATCGTGATCTGCGAGTAGTAGCGGCTGTCGACCTTGCCGTGCTGCGCCCAGGGGCTGATGATCTGGATCGGGGAACGTTGGCCGTCGACGTGGTCGAGGCCGGACTGGGAGTCGTCCTCGACGACGAAGATCGCCGAGTCCTTCCAGTACTTGCTGTGCGAGATCTCGTCGACCACCTTGCCGACCGCGAGGTCGTTGTCCGCGACCTGAGCGGGCCCGTTCGGCGGACCACCGGTGTGGTTGTTGGGGAACGTGAGCATGTTCAGGTTCGCCGGGCCGTTCTTCTGGAAGTCCTGCTTCCAGATCTCGTACCGGTAGACGTCCGGGACGCTGCGGTCGACCGCCGGGAAGCCGGGCACCGACACCTTGTTGAGCGACGGGATCGGCGAGCCCGTTTGTATGGAGTAGGCGGTCTTCTGCCCGGTCGCGTCCATGTTCTTGGCGTCGCAGTACAGGTTCTGCCAGGTCGCGCCGGGCGGCGTTTTATAGATCGAATGGAACTCGCCGAAGTTCCGCACGGTCTTGCCCGCCGCCTGCGCCCCGGTCCAGATGAAGCCGGTCTTCTGGTGGCCGAGAGCGTCGTCCTCGGTGGCGTAGCTGCGCGTGTACTCACCGGCCGTGGACTCGGTGTACTCCGGGTTGTCGGCCTGCATCAGCCAGTTGTGACCCTCGGCGGAGTTCGTGCCGATGGCGTACGTGTTGTCGTACAGCCCGAACTGCTTGGCCAGCGCGTGCTGGTTCGGCGTCACGTTCTCGCCGTACTGCGTCAGCGACGGGTCGCCGTTGCCCTGGGGCATGTCACCGAAGACCTGGTCGTAGGTCCGGTTCTCCTTGACGAGCAGGAAGACGTGCTTGATCGTCGAGGGGTCGCCGAGCTTCACCGGGACCGGCACCGGCTTCGCGTCGCCCGTGCCCTTGCCGACCGAGTCGCCGTTCCAGCCGTTCTGCTTGAAGACCTTGGCCGTTTCGGACTTGATGACGCTGTCGTCCGGCAGTGTGAACTGCGTCAGGCTCGACGTCGTGTCGTGGGTGTTGTGCCCGGCCCTGTTGGCGGGGCGGCGGGCGTCGATACCACGGGTGTTGGAGACGACCACGTTCTTGCCGACGGTGGTGATCTCCGCGGGGAAGTAGTCCGTCGGGAGCAGGCCTACGTAGCCGGCCGGCTCCTGCGGGGAGGTGTACCGGTAGACGGCGACCGCGTTGGCGCGGCCGAGCGTCACCAGCAGGCGACCGTCGTCGGTGAGCGTCACCGCGTTGGGCTCGTAGCCGACCGACGCCTCCGGCCACGGCTGGGTGGCGATGGTCTGCACGACCTTGTCGCTGGCGGTGTCGATGACCGACACGTCGTCGGTGGCGGTGTTGGTGACGAATACCGCACCGTTCTTGGCGTACACCGCGGTCGGGTGCAGACCGACGTCGATGCTCCCGACGGCGGCGGACGGGTCCGCCAGGTTGATGACGCTGATCGTGCCGGTGGTGGTGGCACCGGTGTCAGGGTTGGCCGGCACCTGGGTGCCGTAGGAGTTGAGCGTGGTGTCGCCGGCCTTGGCCGGACGCCCGCCCTCGTTGCTGACGTAGAGCTTGTCGCCGACCATGGCGATGCCACGGGGGGCGTTGCCCACGGTCCAGCTCTGCTCGATGGTCCCGGTCGCCGCGTTGATGGCGACCACCCGGTTCTGGCCGTTGACTGCGGAGTACACGGTGGAGCCGCCGGCCGAGAACACCGCCGCACCCACCAGTGCGCGCTTGGAGCCGTCGGCCGGGATCGAGATGGTCGCCGGGTTGGCGAGGGTGCCGTCCGGGTTCACGGTGAACTTGGTGTAGCCGTCGGCCTGGCCTAGCCACAGCTGCGAACCGTCGGGCGAGTACGTCGGGCCCTCCTGGCCGACGGTGTTGCTCTTGATGCGCAGGTCCGCCGACGCGTTGTTGCCGACGCGCTGCTTCACCTGCCCGGTCCCCAGGTCCATGACGAGCAGCGCCATTCCACCGTCGGTGACCGAGGCCGCGATGTGGGTGCCGTCCGGGCTGACCGAGGACGACATGATCTTGCCGTTGTTGATGACGGTGCGGCTGCCATATGGGGCGATGTACTGGTCGCTGGAGATGACCTGGCCGTCAGCGGTGACCTGGCCGACCTGCTGGGTGCCGAACTGGTGCGTCTGGGCAACAGCGGTGCCCGTGACGGCTAGGGCGACAGCGATGCCCGCCGTTGCCAGAGAAGTCCGGCGGCCGACGCGTTTCCCGAAAAGGCTGATCTGCTTCTTCTCGTTAATCCGGCGCTGCCGTGTTACCTGCATGGAAATTATCCCTTCGGGGTGGTGTCGAGCAGTTCGACGTTGCCGTCGAACTGCCAAAGCGGGTTCGGTGTGTCCCCGGTCGGGGTGCGCACCAGGAAGTAGCCGTTCACTTCCTTTGGTCCGTCGCCGTCGGCCACGAACCGCCCGTCTGAGGTGATGTCGAGCTGGTAGATGGCCGTGCCCGGGGCGTTGACACCGGGGAGATGCCAGGTGACGACGCAACGCCAGTCGTTGCCCGGCCCCTGGGCGGCGACCTGGCCGGCGCCCTTGTTGCACGCCGCTGTGGCCCGCAACTGCGCCTCGGTGACGTCGGGGCGGTTGAGCTGCTTGGTCTGGATGCGGTAGAGGTGGGCGAACGCCGTGGCGACCGACCGCTGGACCTTGTCCTGCTCGATTCCGGAACCCACGGACGGGGTTGCCACGGCGACGACCGCGACCGTGAGGGCGCCCAGTCCGACCAGCGGCAGGAGTCCGGTGGTGATTGCACGGCGCCCGGTGCCGTCGTAGGCCAGGTTGGTGAAGTCGCGCCGCAGGAAGAGCAGATAGGCCAGCGCTGTCGCGATCACGGCCCACACCAGGCTGACCGCGATGCCGATCAGGAGCGGGTCGAGCTGTGCCGGGCTGGTGAACAGACCGTTCCAGGCGATGAAGGCGTAGCCGGGAAGGGCGAGGCGTACGGCGACGGGCAGCGGCAGCATCTGAGCGAGCTGCATCGCGAGCGCGACGAGCGCGGGCAGCAGCAGTCCCATGGGGGACCGTCCCAGCGCGACCGACCCGAGCAGTCCGATCGCGGCGAGGGCCAGGGTCGGGGCGAGCACGCAGACCCAGGCGAGGAGGACTTCACCGGCGGTCTCCGACGGCGTCAACAGGTGGCCGTCGAGTCCGATCAGCGGCTGGTTGCCGACCGCCAGGACCCCGCCGACCGCGCTGGAACACGCCATCCCCGCCACGAGCAGCAGGATGACGGTGAGGCTGGCCAGTGCCTTCGCCACGAAGATCCGCCGAGGCGACCGGACCGCCACCAGCAGGTGGCGCCAGGTGCCGAGCCGGTCCTCGGAGGCGAACACGTCGCCGGCGACCAGCGAGGTCAGCAGCGGGAGCGCCCAGGTGCCCGCGAAGCCGAGCACCACCAGCGATCCGGCCCACCCGGTGGCGTGCATCCAGCGACCGAAGAGGGTGTCGGAGGGGAGCGAGCTCTGCTGGCTCACCGCGGCGACGAAGAGCGCGGGCGCGATCCAGCAGGCGAGGAACAGCAAGCGGATCCGCCATTGCGAAACCAGTTTGACCAGCTCAAAGCGGTAACCACGCGGCACCGAGACGCGGCGGGCACCGGCAGCGTGGTCGTTGGCGATGGTCGCGGTCATCGGCCGGTCTCCTGCTGCTCGGTGAGGGCGAGGAATGCGGCCTCGAGCGGCGACACCACGGGGGCGAGCTCGCGCACCGCGATGCCCGCGTGCACCAGCCGCACCACCAGTTCGTCGAGGGCAGGCACCAGTGCGCGCACGACGAGCACCTCGGCGCCGTGCCATGCCCCGGCGTCGTCGACGACGCCGATCCCGGTGATCCCGCGAGCTCGGATTGCGAGGAGCGCGTCCATGAGTTCCCTTCTTTTCACAGGGAACTTAGGTGTCACATGCAACGTTTCGCAGGGGCGGCCGGTTGAATACTTTGGGAACGGGCGACGACCGGCGTTCGCCGCGCCGATAACCGTCGATAGCCGTCGATATTTCGACCGGCACCTTTTCGAAGGCCGGATCGCAGAACTAACCAGCCGTCAGACAGTCGTGATCGCGAACATCACGACCGGTCGGATCGTGATCACGACAGGGCATCGGCAAGTCCGTGTGGACGAAGTAGCCAGGATCAACCCGGACTTGGGCCACGCCCGGACGCACCGAGTCCGTACGGCGCACCGTGGCCCGCATTTCGGTGCGCTACCAGCACGAAGCGGGCGCCAGCGGCGCGCTGTGCGGGCGCTGCAACAGCGCCGAAGGCGGCTGGTTCGACACGCGGCCCAACCCGATGGTCGACTCCGGCCCGTACACCAGAGACTGGGAACGGGGACATGCCCGGGAGACAAGTGCAGCCACGGCACTACAGCGGCGCGGGAAGTGCAGCAGTCTGGCCACGCGCACGCCCGGCCCGTCCTGCGGCCACCAAGGATGCCCGGCGGAGCGAGAGTTGGAGCCATGGGTGGGTTCGGCTGTGCAGCAGGGCTCACAGCCAAGGGCCTCTTCGGTACCGGAATCAGCGGCAGCGAACGCTCCGGCCGCTGCGACAGCTGGACTCACTGGCTCACACGGACGTTGCGAGGCTGGGCACCCCACCGTCGCGAACATGTACGGCACGTGAAACGCCAGCCCAACAACAGTTCACACACGACCTCGGTCGGTAAAACGGACGAGGCCCACGGCACCGCTGGTGATCTTGGGCGTCCGTGGGCGGCGATCCACGTCGCGCTGGGCACCACCTTGGCCGGCTCCTGCTCTGGCGTCGGCTCCACGGCGGTCTCGGTCATCACGAACCTCTTCCTTGATCATCAGATCCGCCGTTGATTAGACGCTCCCACTTCACCAAAGCCGCTTAGGCGTATTGACTCGCAGCCCGCTCGACCAGCAGATCCAGCACCTTGGCGATCTGCTCGCGAGCCCCCGGATCGGTCATGACACCGTCCTCCCCGACACGTGTCGGGTCGACCGGAACCCGTACGCAGGCAGCCTCGACGATGTCGGCGCCGGTGTATCCGAGCACGGTCCGCAGCGTGGTCTCCGCCCCGTGCCCTCGCCCGGGGTTGGCGGCGTTCACCCAGGCGGTGGGCTTGTCGCAGATCTCCGTACCGCCGACCGTCCAGTCGAGCAGGTTCTTGAACGAGCCGGGCAGGGTCCCCGCGTACTCCGGCGTGCAGATCAGTACGGCATCGGCCTCGTCGATCGCCGCACGGAGCGCGGCCACAGGGGCGGGCAGCAGGGCCTCGTTGTCGTCGTCGGGATTGAAATGCGGAAGCGCCGCGAGCCCGCCTTCGGGGCGCACCGTACGCACCTGCGGGGGCGCCACGGCCTGCGCGGTGCGGAGCACGGTCTTATTGGAGGAGCCGCCGCGCAGGCTTCCGGACAGCAGGAGGATCACACGGGACGTAGGCATGTCCGCTGCAACTCGCAGCGGCCACCACCTCATTCCCTCGTCCCCCAGCGCGCTGATGGAGCCGCGCGAGCGGCCGGCCGCTCAGGTCTCGCAGACAGGTGGTGCGGTGGAATCCGGCCCCGGGGATCGAGGCGACCGACGGGTGGTTGTCCTTGTGAGCGAGGGGCATCACCCCGCTCTCGGCGTGCAGCACCGCCCTTGCACGGGCTCGCCGTGGCGGGCCTTGCCGGCGGCGCCCTCTCCGTAGTGCGGTTGCTCGCGCTGGCCGAACGGCTCGGGGTGCTACGGGAGTTCCAGTCGGCGATGTCCGCGGAGCGGGCCCGGCAGACGGCCGAGAACGTCGACGGGGCGGCGTACGCCGACGCGGTGTCGGAGTACGCCGCCCTCGGGCGGGACGAGTTGCGGGAGGCGGCCCGCGCTCTCATGCCGGCTACTCCGGGTCGCTGTTGAACTTCGCCTTCGACCAGTAGTAGCCGAGCACGGTCAGGCCCAGGCACCAGGCGATGGCGAGCCACCCGCTGTTGCCGATCTCGCTGCCGAGCAGCAGCCCGCGCAGGGTCTCGATGGCGGGCGTGAACGGCTGGTACTCGGCGATCGGCTGGAACCAGCCCGGCATCGTGTCGACCGGGATGAAGGCGCTGGACAGGAGTGGCAGCAGGATCATCGGCATCGCGTTGTTGCTGGCGGCCTCGGCGTTCGGGCTGACCAGGCCCATGCCGACCGCGATCCAGGTGAGCGCCGTGGCGAAGAGCACGAGCAGCCCGAACGCCGCGAGCCACTCCAGGATGGTGGCGTCCGTGGACCTAAAGCCGATGGCCACGGCGACGGCGCCCACGAGCACCACGCTGGCGATCGACTGCAGCACGCTGCCGATGACGTG